>JBMTAX010001026.1:0-1306 GCA_049429145.1 Myxococcota bacterium | reverse complement strand
GCCTTGACCATGGCCGACTCACCGGCGCGCAGCGCTTGGGCTATCGAACAGGCCAAGCACGCCACCGACACCATCATTCGTACCCGCGCGGTAGAGGCGCTCGGCCGTACCGCGAAAGAGAACCCGGCCAATGAGGCGGCGCTTCGTGAACTCCTCAGTACGGTGAAAGACCGAGAGGTACGTCGCGCCATTTATCGGTTCATCTCCACCAAAGCCCGAGGGAACCAATGAAAAAGACGTCATTGCGTTCACTTCATTTTCCTTCTCCTCCACCGAGAACCATCATGCGGTACATGACCCAATACGGAATGATTGCGTCTTTTGGAGCCATCGCTGCGCTCGCCGGAAGCTGTGGCACCAGCATCACTTGTGGCGAAGGCACACGGCTTGACGACGACACCAAGCAATGTGTGCCCACAGCCGCCGGGCCTGATTTTAATATTATCGTCGACGACTTCAACATCGGCGAGTTCGCCTTCACGAACACTGATGTTCCGGAGCAGATGCAGCCCGGCTATCCCGAGGAGCGCACCTTCACCATTACGAACACGGGCGAGGAGGACCAAGAACTCACCTACGTTCGCGTCAGCTTGGTGAAGGTCAACGAGAACATCCAAGAGCTGAGAGACCTCATCGATGACATCGGCAGTGAGCCTTCTTGTGATGGCGATGATGAGTGCGCTGTGGGTACCATCTGCGCTTCGTCGGAACTCGTCTGCAAAATGGACACAATCGCCATCGGCGCTGTCGTCATCGAAAACCTGACCGCTGGGGAAGCGCGGCCCATCCCCTACACCCTCGCGCTGCCTGCGGAGTTCGAGGGGGAAGGGGTCTACGGCTTGTTGTTCTCCGTCAACGAGGTGATCGTGCAGAAAAACGAAGAGACGGGCGAGTACGTAGAAGACCCGGCCCGGCCTCTCGGTCTCGACGATCCATTGGCGCGTGCCGCAGCAGTCTATGCACCCGCGACCGTCCTTGTTGGCTTTCCCGACAAGCCGAATCTTCGGGTACTTTTCGCAGAGGCAGATAGCTCCGCGTTTGAGCTGACCAACAATGGTACGCCTATCCTGAACGTATCTGATCGAATCAGCGCGCAAGGTCTCAGCATCGCAAGCCCGGTCAGCACCCGGTTCGAACTACGGCTTCCCGGACATGTGGTCGAGACTGCAGGACAAGACCTGGGCGAAGATTACTTCGCAAGTCCAGAAGACTTCGCCGCTGCGCCACCGACGTCTACCTACAAATATGACGAAAACCGAACCTTTGATCTCCTGATGGAAGACCTGGGTGGCGACTTGGTCGAGAG
>JBMTAX010001025.1:0-1307 GCA_049429145.1 Myxococcota bacterium | reverse complement strand
ACCCCGAGAACGCAGCTCCGTGGTACGCCACGCGCAAGCGCCAAGTACAGGTCCGTCTCGTCATGGTGCACATACTGCCGTGGGGAGGTCGCCGGGGGAAGACAACGGTTGCGCCATGCGCCCGTTCTGTCTCCGCCGTCTCCGCCGGGTCTGGTAGAGCTTCGTCGATGACACGTCGCAGGTGGGTTTCGGTAAGCGCAGGGTGCCTACTGGGTGCCTCGGTGGGCTGCGTCTGCACCGACGTAGAAAGTCGCCGCATCACGCGGCTTGGCCCTCTCCGGGGAGCGGTCGTTTCGCCCGCAGCCCTCGCTACACCGCTGCCCGAGACGGAAGCGCCCCTCGACGTGCTGGACACTGAGGAGCGTCGCCAGTTGATGGAGCGCCTCGAGGCACACGTGCGCGACGTGGCAGCCGCGGCGAAGGCAGAGGGGAACGATGAGTCGGCATCCCTAGGGACTTTGCGCGTAGACCGCTGCACCCTCTTCGGGGCGGCGCAACGCGAGGCGACCTACTACGAGGCGCGCTGTTGGGTATCCCTCGACGTGGACGGCGAGGCGGTCGCGCGGGTCGAAGCCCGCGCGCGAAGGCGCACTCCTGCGCGCGGGATCAGCGCGGCACAGGCCCAAGCCCTGCGGGCACAACAGCGCAGTCCACTGCTTGCACTAGAGCACAGCGAGGGGGCGCTGCGAGCGAGCTTGTCTGCAGCGGTCCGCCTGTTGCTTTTGGATGCCACGACGGACGAGCCCACGGCACGGGTCCGGGGCTTGGCGGAGAGCCAGCTCGTGGCCGACGCGAGAGCGAGAGTATTGTCAGCGGAGGGCACGTCACTGGCGAGTGCGTGTGTAGACCTCGCGCGCTATGGCCGCGCGTCCGACGGCGGGGCGGTATCGAAGCACCTCACCCATCCGCACCCGCTGGTACGGCGCGCCTGCGCGGACGCGGCCGGAGAACTCGGCGCGAATGAGGCCCGTGAGGCCCTCCTGGTCCTGCTTGGCGACAATGACGACGACGTGGTGCAGGCAGCGACGAGGGCTTTGCGACGCCTCGACGCCCTCTATCCGATGCCCGAGGCGCGGCCCGGTCCCTCAAAAAGCTCAACCGAGGGGGCCAGCGAGCAGGGTACGACCCCCGCGGAACGCAAGACCCCCTCGATGTGAGCCCAAAGGCAGCCCTGCTCGAACCGATGGAACGCCTCGAGGGTAGATGTGGAATGGTCGAGCAACTCCATGGCGCGGGTAAGACCCCCAATCTTTCGCTGGGCAGCCTCGAGCGCGCGGCGCTCGGGTCCGGAGGGCAACGTCGCCACC
>JBMTAX010001024.1:0-1312 GCA_049429145.1 Myxococcota bacterium | reverse complement strand
GGCGACGACCGGACTTGGCCTTGGGGGTTGCCAGCATCGGTGCCAAGGCCGCGGGTGCCCGACGACAACCCCATGAGCGAAGCGAAGGTCGAGCTCGGTCGGCGCCTATTCTACGATGAGCGGCTCTCCAGCACCGGTACGCTTGCCTGTGCGGGGTGCCACGAGCAGGAGCGGGCCTTCGCGGATGGAAGAGCACTCCCCGTGGGGGAGACAGGGGATGTGCTCCCTCGCAACGCGATGTCGCTCGTCAACGTTGCCTACGTACCATCCTTCACTTGGGCGAACCCCGCGATTGTCAGCCTGGAAGCGCAGGCCCGTATCCCCCGAGAACCCCTTCAACTTTCAGAGCGTCACCTACGCACTCGCGGCATTCCAGCGAACCCTCCTCAGTTTCAACAGCCCCTATGATCGCTTCCTTGCGGGCGATCGGACCGCGTTGAGTCAAAGTGCGCAGCGAGGAAAAGAGCTGTTCTTCTCCGAGGCGCTTGAATGCTTCCATTGCCACGGCGGCTTCAACTTCACCGACAGCGTCGATCACGCGACCGCTTCGTTGCAGCAGCTCGGTTTTCACAACACCGGCCTCTACAACCTCGACAATGACGGGTCATATCCTGCGGGTAACCAGGGGCTTTATGAACATACGGGTGACCCCGAAGACAAAGGACGGTTCCGCGCCCCTACCCTTCGCAATATCGCCGTTACTGGTCCTTACATGCATGACGGCAGCATTGCGACGCTGGGCGAGGTCATTGATCATTATGCTGCGGGCGGACGCACCCTTACCGGAACATACGCTGGCGTCGGTGCACAAAATCCGCATAAGAGTGGGTTCGTTGCCGGCTTCGAGATTACCCCCGAGGACAAGGCAGCTCTCGTTGCCTTTCTCGAAGCGCTCACCGATGCGGCTTTTCTTTCCGATCCTCGCTTCGCTAACCCCTTTGGCCCTCGAATGGGGGGAAAGCTTCCCTGACAAGGACTGATGCTGTGAATGTGAAATTGCCAATTCTGTCTCTCAGACCGTGGCCCATGACGCTGTCGCTGACCGTGTTCTTCGTAGGTGGTTGCGACCCCGCCGCAGAGGCGCTCGCCCTGTCGGCAGACATCCACCAGGGTGCCGAGCGATACGCGAATGTTTGCGGCAGTTGCCATGGTGCAACGGGAGAGGGCGGCACGGCTCCTTCGATGACAACGGTGGTGCCGGCGCATAGCGACGAGCAATTGGCCCATATTATGCTTTATGGCGTGGGGGAGATGCCGGCAACGAACTTGTCAACGCAAGAGGTCGCCGACGTCCTCGGTTATCTGCGAGAGA
>JBMTAX010001023.1:0-1313 GCA_049429145.1 Myxococcota bacterium | reverse complement strand
GGCACTGCAGACAGCTGCGGTCTCGGCCGGAATAACTGGTCTGCCCCAACGAGTAGGCGGCTGCGGGCAGAGCGCAGAAGATTCCGGTGAGCACGGCGGACGCGAGCAGGGGACGCGAAATCACGCGAAACCTCCAGGGTGTGAGCCCAGAGGTTTTGCCACGAATCGATACCGGAATGCCAATCTGCGTTGGTCCATGCCTCAGGAGGCGCAAAGACCGTTCCGTGCTGGGTCCAGCACGGTGACCGAGATGGGCGTCGTGGTTGGCTACGGGGGTCAGCCCGCCGGCGCAAAGCGCTCCCGCGCCTCGCCCACCAACATGGGAAAGCCCTGGCGCTCTCGGCTCTCCATCCACGCCACCGCGCAAGCGCGGGCGAGATCCCGAATGCGACCGATGTACGCCGCACGCTCGGTCACGCTCACGGCACCGCGTGCGTCGAGGAGATTGAACGTGTGGCTGCACTTCAGCGTGTAGTCGTAGGCCGGCAACACAAAGCCCTTCTCGAGACAGGCCTCGGCCTCTTTGCGGAAGTTGTCGAATTGGGCGAAGCACATCGCGGTGTCGGCGAGCTGGAAGTTGTAGTGCGACCACTCGAACTCGTCCTGCTTGTGGACATCGCCGTAGGTGACCTCTTGCCCGCTGGGCAACACCTGCCACACGAGGTCGTAGACGCTTTCTTTGTTCTGCAGGTAGAGGGCAAGACGCTCAACGCCGTACGTCAGCTCACAGGCGATGCGGGGCAGTTCAAAACCACCACATTGTTGGAAGTAGGTGAACTGAGTCACCTCCATGCCCTGGGCCCACACCTCCCAACCTAGCCCGGCAGCGCCGAGTGCGGGGTGCTCCCAATCGTCCTCGACGAAACGAACATCGAAGGCCGCGGGGTCGATGCCGAGCGCGCGCAGCGAGTCGAGGTACTGCTCTTGCACGTCGTCAGGCGCAGGTTTTAGCAGGACTTGGTACTGGTAGTAATGCTGCAGCCGGTTGGGGTTCTCACCATAGCGGCCGTCGGTGGGTCTACGACAGGGCTCGACGTAGGCGACGTTCCATGGCTCCGGCCCAAGCGCCCTCAGAAAGGTATGTTTATTGAGCGTGCCAGCCCCGACCTCGACGTCGGTGGGCTGCACCACGAGGCACCCTCGATCTGCCCAGAAGCGGGAAAGTCGAAGGAGGACTTCTTGGAAGGTCTTGGCGGGTGCGGCGACGGGCTTTTCCATGAGCAGAGGGCTAGCAGAGCCGGGGGCGTGTCGGCAACGGAGCGCTCCGCGATCTGGTGTGCTGCCTCTGCGCGCCCGCCGCCTCGCCCACGGCG
>JBMTAX010001022.1:0-1315 GCA_049429145.1 Myxococcota bacterium | reverse complement strand
CGCGTCGCGACGAGCTCGCCTGGGCAGAACGAGGGCTGATGGCGTCTCTCGCCTACCCGGAGCACCACCTTGGCAACCTGTCGGGTCCACCACCCAAGCGAACCAGAACCCCACCTTTGCCCATCGGGGCGCGGAGCGAGGTGCAGGGCGCGGCGGCGAACGCTGGCGGTGACCGCGGTGGCCCCGTGGCTCAAGCCAAGAGGGGTAGGAGTTATCCGTACATTAACCGATGGACGCTAGTCTCTGCTTACTTACCGTAAAGGAAACAGCGGATCGGAGTTCTTGGTTCTTCGGCTCGCGTGACCACCCCTTTGGAGGCGTCCATGAAGCTCTCGACTCTCTTGTGCGCGCGCACCTTGCTGCTTGGAACATGCATGTTTCTGCCCATGGCTTGCGGCGGTCTCGAAGACGAAACGGGCTGGGATGATTTCGCCGAGCTCGAAGACGGGCTTGTCGAGGACTCTCCTTCGGCGATCGCAGGGGACGACTTTGTCGTCCAGAGCCCTGATTTTGATGAGGTAGAAGCCGAAGAACAGGTTTGGGGCGACGCGCAACTGAACAGCGCGAGCTACCGGATCGATTTCACCAAGGGCAAAGTCGTGGCGAAGGGCCAGCACTTCGAGATCGCCGGCAAGCGACTCAAGCTGGCAGGGAACCACACCTGGGACACCGTCGTGAAATTCGGGGGCAAGAGCACGCCGCTGACCGCTCTCGTCGGGAACTTTACCCGCCTCTGGCCCGTCGAGGTGAGCCGCCTCACCACCAATGGGGCCTCCGATTGGACGACCAACAAAGAGTTCGCCATCACGCCGCTGCCTTGGAAGCGCACCAACGGCAAATTCGACCTCGACAAGCTCAATACGCTCTACTTCGACCGCCTTGAGGCGAAGGTCAAACAGGCCGAAGAAATGGGCATGGTGGTATCCGTGGTCCTGTTTGACGGCGCGTACAATCGCTTCTTTGGCACAGAGGAGTGGACCAAGCATCCATTGAATCCGAACAACAATCTGCAAGGCGTCGGCCCCTCCCACGTCAATGGGATTCACGCTTCGGGCGACCACGTCCCCTACCAGCGCAAGTACGTCAAAGAGGTCATCCGCCGGGTGGGTGGCTACCCCAATGTGCTCTTCGAAATTGGCAATGAGCTGCACAGCAGCTCGGTCGCCTGGCAGAAGAGCATGGTGCGTCTCGTCAAGAAACGGTCAGACCGGCCCGTGGGCGTGAGCTACGTGACGAGCCTCCGGGACAATGCGTGGATGAAGACGAGCGGCGCCGATTGGTTCGCACCGCACTTCTCTTCCCCCACTCGACCCGC
>JBMTAX010001021.1:0-1316 GCA_049429145.1 Myxococcota bacterium | reverse complement strand
GGCGCTCCTCGACGTCTTCCGCCCCCGCGAGGTCGGTGCCGGGCAGCAGCACGGCAAACTCGTCGCCCCCGAGACGACACACGAGGTCCTCGGTGCGCACCATCGCCTCGAGGGTGCGACCCACGGCGATGAGGGCGGCGTCGCCCGCTGCGTGGCCACGGGTATCGTTGAGGCGCTTGAAGCCGTTGAGGTCGATGAGCAGCAGCGAGAGCGACCCTTCTCCATGGCGTCGCATACGCCGCAGCTCCTCGTCGAGCCGCTCGGAGAAGCAGCGGCGGTTGCGCAGGCCCGTCAGCGGATCGCGGTAGGCGAGGGAAGCAAGGCGTTGGTTCTCAGCGCGCAGTTGCTCGAGCTCCTCTTGCAGGCGCTCAAGCTCGTGCGGCGGAACGGCGGCGTAGGCTGTAGCGGTGTTCATGGTCACGCCATTTAGAGAAGCAAGCCCCTTGCCAGCTCTCGCTTGCCCGCAAACCGGCCGCCAGAACCGACCTCGGATCTCTTTCCGTCAGGCGCATGACGCAAAAAGAGTGTGATCGCCGTCAAAAACCACAGGCGTCAGGTTTCTGTTGCATCGTTTTGGCGCAGGCCGAGCGCCGGGTCGTTCTATGATCGGGCCATGCCACGAAATCGGGACCGCTGGAGGGCGCTGTGCCTTCTGTTGCTATGCGCCGCCCCCGGCCCTGCCGCGGCCGCCCAAGAACGCGTAGCGCCCGCGGTCCCGCAGCGGGTGCGGCCCATCGAGGCGCAGCTCCATGATGACCTCGAAACCCTCGCTCTGGAGAGCGGCATCGCGCGCTTGCCCCACGCACTCCCCGCTTCCGACGCCGAGCTCGCCGCGCTGCTCACCCTCATTGACGAAGGCAGGCTCACTGCGGCGGGCAAACGCACCCTCGCGCGCGTGAAAGCCGAGCTCGCTGCTCCCGCGGGTTTCTCCCTAGAGGGGGCGGGTGTCGACGTCGCCCTCGTGCTGCAGCCTGAAGGGAACTGGCGCTCGTCAGAGCGTCATCCATTCCGTCGTGACTATGCGCGCCGCCCCTCGCTGCTGCGCGTCCCGCTCGCCCTATCTTTCGGGCCTCACGTCTACGCCGTCGTCGAGCCCGCGTGGAAGCAAGACCCCAACGCGGTGTCCCTCCAAGGGCAAAGCGGGCTCAACGTCCTAGACCTTGCGCGTAATCCCCTCGAGACCGATACCCACTTCCCCTTTCGCGCTTTTTTGAGCGCTGGGGGAGACAGGTGGCGTTTTACCCTGGGGCGCGATCGGCTCTCTCTCGGCAACGCGGGTGACGACAACCTCATCTTGTCGTCGAATGTTCCCTTTC
>JBMTAX010001020.1:0-1320 GCA_049429145.1 Myxococcota bacterium | reverse complement strand
CTCCGGATGACCGCGGCATAGAAGGGCACGGCATGCGCGGCGTCAAGAGGGGCGTGCCGAGTAGTCGATATGGGGCGCGAATGGGCGAAGATGGGTGGGCTGGGAGGTCGGCAAGCCCGCGGGGGCCATGGATGGCCAAGCAGAGTGATTCCCACCACCTTGGGCTGCGTCGCTGGAGGCGTGGGGTTCGACTGGCGGGAAGGGTCGAGCTTCTTCAGCTCTTGCAGCAGCTGCTCCAGCAGTTTCTGGATATCCTGGTTCTTCGCCTTGTTCTTCTTCTTGTTCTTGCGCGTCTTGTGGGTCTTCGCGCTCTGGCTCTGCTTCAGGCCCAGTGGGGATTTGCTCGACTTAGCCGCGTGCACGCACATCACTCACCTCCAGCGAAGCATTTTGTCGCTCCAGGGAAGTCTTCGGGATCTTGGACACGGGATTGCCTCGGTCATTCTACCGATGCGCCCCACACAACTCCAGTCGGTCAGGCTGAGCCTCATTTTTCGTCAAATGGCGACAATGTGGGACTGGCTCCCATCGTACGGCGATCGGACCCGGATCTTTGGTCTGGGCGAGACGCGCACTGCGCTGGCTCCATTGGTGTTCGGCCTCGCGCTCGACACACAGCGGCGTGCCAAAATCCTGAGAACCGACTACCCCTGCACCCCAAATGTTCGCGTTCCTTATGGAGGGTTGATGTCCCGGCTTCACAAGACAGCTCGTTTTCCTTGGTGGCCCTGGTGGATCGACCGCAAGGAACGATGGGTACGTTCCGACGAACGCCAACTGGAGGAGGGGCTCTTTCGGACCCTTGCGGCCGGGATTGGTCTTCCCCCGATTTGGCAACGCTCCACCTTCCCATTCCGGAACGTGAAGGACGGGGCAGACCGCTTTCTCGGCGTGGCGAAAGGAAGAGAACGCCCCTTCGCCCGCATCTACACCCGCCTCGGCAACCCCACGACGGAATACCTCGAACGCGTACTGTTTCAGCTCGAGGCCCACCATGTCATCGAGCAGGCCCTAGCGGTCGACGAGCGGGAACCTACCATCGGCGCGCTGACGTTCGCCTCGGGAATGGGCGCCATCTCGACGCTGTGCATGAGCGTGCTGCGCCAGGGCGACGCCGTGCTCGCCGGGAATGTGTATGGGTGTACCGACAGCTTGCTGCGTGGGCTAGAACGGTTCGGGGTCGGGGCGGTGTTCGTCGATACGGGCGATGTCCACGCCGTTGAGGAGGCGCTGGAACGGCACCCCAACGTCGCGCTCATTCTCCTCGAGTCTCCCGAGAACCCCACCCTACGGGTCGCTGACATCGAAAGGATATCGCGC
>JBMTAX010001019.1:0-1320 GCA_049429145.1 Myxococcota bacterium | reverse complement strand
TGCGCTCAATCCGTTCGGGCGTCGATGCGGCTAGCGTGCGTCGCCACTTGCGTTTCGGACAAGAGGAGACGGAGATGGGAGACGTACCGTTCGCGCCCTCCTTGCGACGTGCTCGATGGGTGTTGTTCACCGTCAGCGCGTTGCTGTGCGGATTGTGGGTTCCAGCTTGCTTCTATGTTCTGCCACCTGACGTCGACGCGACCGATCGATGGATCATCGCTGCGACGTTCTGTACGCCGCTTGTCGTCGTGTGGTTGTTGGTGTCGACCTATCGACGGCGCACGGTCCTCGGCGCGCGGGGGGCGATGGGCATCCTCGCGTTGGGGACCGCGAGCATCCTCGCGGTCGTCACCGTGACACCCCTGGTGCCTGTCGTTGACGAGCGTCGCTATTGCCAAGCGCACCAATTCTACGCGAGGAAAAGCGTCCGCCAGATCCTCGAGCGGCAAAAGGCTTTCAGCGCTCGCGCGGGGCGCCTGGGGACGTTGGAGGAGCTCGACATCGAGTGGGAGCCGGGCCTGCGGGAGCGCTTCCAATTCAAGATCGACCCGCTTTTGGACGCGGGCTTATTCCGAGTGGAGGCGCGTGGCGTCGGCTACCACGAAGGTTGTCTCATCCAGGCGGAGAGCGATGGCTCGCTCCAGATGGACGTTGACTGCAACGAGCTGTGTCGGTGACGACGTAGACCGGCGAATCGGCTGAGGACGCAACGTACGCTCCGGAGCGCCGAGCCGGTGTCGCCCTTCGTCACTCTTTGATCGCGTAGACGAAGCTCGCTCGGGGCGCGCGCAGAAAGCGCTCGGCGATCACGCCGCGCAGCGTCGCCCAATGATCCTCGTTGTCGACGTAAGAAGCAAATCTGCATGAGAGGAGACGGATGTAGGGGGGTGATGCCCTGCTCCCCCTTGCCCTCTGCCAAACGCCATCCTCTGCCCCCTCCGCCGGGCTACCGCCCGCGGAGTCCCCGCGCCACGCCGCTCTACCAGGCGGTACGAGACCACCGCCGAGGCGCCTTCGCACCCTTCACGGACACCCGTCTCCCCCGCTACGTAGACCGCCACCTCGACGCCTACCTGCGCTGCGGCGTCCTCGACTACGGCTTGTGCCACTGATCCCGCCCCCCTTTGCGAACCTGACCCGCTTCCACGGCGTCTTCGCCCCGCGCGCGAAGCTGCGGGCGCGGGTGATCCCGAAGCCAGAGGAGCGGAAAGAGGCAACCGACAGGCCCAACGCCCAAACCCCGACACCGTCGTCGACCCCGCAGACGGGGACCGTGCTCGACGTGTTGCCCCAGCTGAGGCGCCGGCGGCCCAAACGTCA
>JBMTAX010001018.1:0-1322 GCA_049429145.1 Myxococcota bacterium | reverse complement strand
CCTTCGCTGGTAAAGGTGCCAGCGCAACCGAGGTCGTCGGGTTGGCCATCGCCTGATGCGTCCAATGCGTCGACAAAGGTGTCTTGGTCCGAATCAAGGAGCTCGACGACGACACCATCTGGCTGGGGATTCCACGCGGCGAGGTCCCGGTCATAATAGCCAAATGGCACCGACGTACCTACGTCGAACTCTAGAAAGTTCGGGACCCAAACATTGACGAATCTTGATTCACATTCGGATTGTTGGTAGGTGCCGTCAGCGTTGTCGTCGACACAATCACGAAAATCTACGCTATCCCACTCGTCGATGCTGAGCTCGAAACACAATGTGAACAGAGAAGACGGGGGCAGCGAAGCTGGCATCGAATCGGGGTCGGGATATTCAGTCGCGCGCAAGGAGATATCGCGAAGCAGTTCACGGGTTCCGTCATAGCGGCGACCGAACGCCTTCACATCTCGGGGAATAACGACGGTGGTTGGAGCCACACCATTTTGACTTTGGTGGACAACCGCGTCCCCGGCCGTTCCATCGAGGGTACCGCTGGTGACGACAGGATCTAGCGTAGACATGCGCAGAGAGGGAACCACCACAATATCGTTCCAAGGTATGGAGACATTGCGGTCAACCGATGGACTGCCGAGCGGGTCATCGAACCGCAGAGTATAGGTTTGGCCACCGTTGAGGACGAGGCGCCAGTAGCCTAACTCGTCGGTAACCGCTGTCCCGAACTCTGGATGATTGACCGCGTTCACATAGATTCCCGATCGAGCGAGGCCCTGGCTATCCAGCACAACTCCACGGGCAACAGACAATCGTTGTGGCTCAAATAGGGAGGTGTCCGCATCAGAAGGGATCAAATCCTGGTAGCCACCTGCAAATGACTCCAATGGAAGCACGGCCTCCCAACGTGTCGAATCGTCGGGGAATGCGTCCACTTCATTTTTGTATGTGTCGCCATCTCGATCATCGTCGAAAACATCGGGGATCAAATCCCGATCGAGATCAGCGGGAATGGACGACGCATTCCGTGGGTCTGTGCCCAGAATAAGTTCAGTACCGTCTGTGTACTGGTCGTTGTCATCATCTGGGTCTGCATTGTTTCCGATGCCATCTTCATCGGTGTCATCAGCCTCCCCCGGGTTGAGGGGAAACGCATCAACTGGATTCAGGCGCCCGTCGCCATCGATGTCTTCATCAAGCAGGTCGGGGATAAAGTCTCCATCGAGATCTGCAGGCCGTGAATTATCGTCGAGCGGATCGGTACCGACTGCGACTTCATCGGCGTCTGTAAATCCGTCATTATCGTCGTCGAGATCCCGGTT
>JBMTAX010001017.1:0-1328 GCA_049429145.1 Myxococcota bacterium | reverse complement strand
CGAACCCGCCCGTCTCCACGAGTCGCTTCTCCGCCGTCTCTCGGGCGACCGCGTCGTCCTCGCCGTCCTCGACTCGCGCCTCAATCACCTTCTCGTCACCCGCCGCGGTCGCTCCTCGAGTCGATACGTCGATCCGAGGCGCGCGTCGACTCCTCTTCGCCTCGAACCCGTCGTCCTCCTCCCGCTCGCGCCGTCTCGTTCTGAGCACAGAATGATCGAGGAGATGTGGCCGAGGGGCAGCTTCGGTTTGGAATGTCACATCGTCGTTCAACAGGGCGTGTGCTCCGGGTTTGCTCGTCGATAAAATCCTTCCGGGCGACGCTGTCCTTTCAAGAAAAGGCAGCACAGGTGAAGTTCATTGCCGGGAATGACGCAGCGGCCTCGACGACAGCGGCGGCGCCCCCACGCAGATTGGCTCGGAGGATTGACCGACGATATCGCCTGGCATCAGCGAGCTCGACCCGGCAGGACGGGAGGATGCAGCGCTCCATATGCACCGAGCCGCGCCATGGGCCCTGTTGCGCGATGAGGGATGCGACGTGCCGCTGCAGCGAGCGGCCCCTCTGGCAGGCTGGCTCGCATTCCTGCCGCGCGGGCAATTCGGCGCTGAGCACCCCCATGCAGCCGACCCTCCAGACCAGCTGCGGTCTTCCACGAGATGCTCGACGAGGGGAATGTGCCGATGAGGAACGGGGGCAGCGCAGACGAGGAACCGTCTTCGAGGTTGGGCCGCGACGCAAAGACGGTCGAGTTGGCTCGGTCGACCAGCGTTCGAAACCCGGGACCCGATTCACCTCGTTGTGGCGGTGGAATCGTCGGGAACCCACCGAGCCTCTTCGAGGCTGCTGCGCGACGGAATCCCATGACGCAGGGAGTGAGTAGGCCCCGGCATGACGGACGCGCGTGTCTGCATCTGTGCAGCGAAAAGCGCACGTCATTGGCTGCGGAGTGGTCGACTTCGCGCGCCCATTCCTCAGTGCGCATCGGCAAGCGCTACAGCGACGGCGTCGCCATAGGGCGGTACAAAAAACCCGCCCAGAGGGGCGGGTGTTTCGTTCGTTGTGGAGCCGACAATCGGATTTGAACCGATGACCTGCTGATTACGAATCAGCTGCTCTACCAACTGAGCTATGTCGGCGCGGTCAGACCCGAGTCGTCGCTGAGGTCTTGTCCGAGCGCGCCCCGTCTGTATGTAATCGGAGGCAGTGGGTCAAGACACCTGCGCAGGGCGACGCGGCGAAAAAATCCGTCCGGGCGCGAAGACGGGCGACGCCTCGGTCCCTTTGTCTGCCTCTGTCACCCCTGCCGTGGGGGGGGGGGGGGGGGGG
>JBMTAX010001016.1:0-1330 GCA_049429145.1 Myxococcota bacterium | reverse complement strand
CACCAAGGTTCGCGGCATGGGAGCCTCACACATGCGTAAAATGGGGGTGGATTGATGAGGAAGTACGCCAGTGTTCAAGCCATCGCGACAGCCGCAGGAGGCGGCTGGGCCGGGATGCGCAACATCGTCTGCGTGCCCTCTCCGATCGAGGAGTTGATCTCCACCGCGCCACCCACTTTTCTCGCCCGTTCCTTGATGTTCATCAGACCGTAGTGCCCTTTCGGACGTTTCTCGGGGTCGAAACCCCGACCGTTGTCTCGCAGCTCAAGTGACATCTCGGTAGGCGAGAATGTGACGCGCACCACCACCTGTGACGCGGCGGCATGTTTGGCAGTGTTGGTGAGGCACTCTTGCATGATGCGGAACACCGTCAGCTGCTGTTCATCGGTGAGAAAGGGGGGAACCCCCTCGATGGCGAGGTCAACGGGGATGCGGAAGCGCGTGGTGAACACCGTGCACGCATTTTCCAGCTGCGGTACCAGCTCGAACTCATCACGCATCATCGAGAGAGCACGACGCACCTCATCGATGGCTTCTTCTGCGGCGACTTTGAGCTCACTCACCTCCCGGCTCATCGTTTCATCGCCTCGTGCGAGCGTCAGCAGGTACTCCGACTGGATGATCAGACCCGACAGGGCTGCACCGAGCCCATCGTGAATGTCTCGGGCAAGGCGGTTGCGCTCTTCGACCACTGCCAGTTTCTTCAGCTCACCCTCGAGCTCAAGGATCTCGCGGTTTTGCTGCTCTTCTCGTCCGGTCAGATACACCGTGACGTAGACAGCGATGCCATTGAGGGCTGCGTACCAGAGGAGAAAGAGCAGCTCGAACTCGAAGGCGGGCCTCGCCTCGGCGAGCTGGCTGAGGCGCACGACAGCCGGCAGCATCACCAAGGGCGGAATAATCGCGATCGGGTTTGGGAAGAGGAGTGCGAAGAACAAAGTGAAGAGCACTTGAGCGGCCATCACCGGGCTCAGCAGCCCCCCCGTGTTGGCGATGACGAGTAGCAGGACCGCCAAGTCGAGGTTCAGCGTGACGAACATGACCCAGCGCCCGTGACGAGGGTGTGGGGCCAAGGCCTGCGCCAAGACGGTGTACACAACACTGAAGACATAGGCCGGTAGCACGTAGGGCTGCAGAGCATCGAGGCCCGCTCGCCATGACGGGCGAACCAGGACGATGAGCCCGAGGAAGAGAAATGTAAGACGAGCGTAGAAGACGGCATTCGCTCGGGTGAGGAAGCGGTCTTCGAGGCGGCGTGCTTCTCGGACGTCGATTTGGACGATCTCGCTCATGCCGAAGACGTTAGCCCGACGAGGCAGCAGAGAACACG
>JBMTAX010001015.1:0-1334 GCA_049429145.1 Myxococcota bacterium | reverse complement strand
TGATCTGTTCGTCGACGTCACGGAAAGGCGCGAGGCGCGCGCCGCCGTGCACGACCTCCCCGCTGAGCTTCAGGTAGCGCAGCTCGCGCCTCGTCGGGCTCGTGCGCTGCTCGACGGTGTGGGAGAGCATGGCGGCGAAGACGCCCCGATCGGCGGGCAGCAAGAGTGAAAGGAACGATTTGTCGAGGAGAGACGCCACCGGATGACCAAGCATGCGGGCGAAGGCAGGGTTGATGCGCACACAACGACCGTGACGATCGAGGATCACCGTGGAGAGCGGGGAGTCGTCAAAGGCCCGGCGCACGCTGACGTTCTCGAGGTTGTTCTCGACCACCGCGGCGAGGTGCACGAGCTGGGTTTCTTCGTCGCGGGTCCAGGCCCGGGGAACATGGTCGATGGCACACAAGGTGCCGATGGCGCTCTGCCCTGGGCCACCGAGGAGGGGGATGCCTAGGTAGGCGCGCACCCCGGGGGCCCCTACCACCAGTGGCCCGCCAGCGAAGCGCTCGTCGAGGTCAGCATCTTCTACGCGAAGGGTGGCGCGGCTCGCCACGCAGTGCCCGCAGAAGCTCTCGCGCCGACCCGTGAAGGCCGCGTCGAGCCCATGCCGCGACAGGAAGAGTTGGCGCTCTTTCTCGACCAGGGTCACAAGGGCGATGGGCGCGCCGAGGATGCGGCTCGCCAAGGCAGTAACGTGATCAAGCACCTCGTGGCGCTGACCCTCGCCCACGCCGAGGCGAGCGAGACGCCGAAGCCGCTCTTGCTCATCGGGGGGAATGGGTGCGGCAGACCAAGGAGGCACGGAAGGGTTGTACCCCTTGCAGAAGAGAATGTCTCGGTGACCGAAAAAGATGCAGCGGCATGGAAAAGCGTCGTGGAACCCTTATCGCAGGGGCGCCGAGACAGAGCGCGGCGACCGTCGACGCGTGATGACCTTCGCAGCGAGCACAAGAACGAGAAGCCCAAAGGGCGACGACCCCTCCGTCTGCCCACAAGCGCAGCTCGCCCGCACGCAGCGCGACGTGCCGTCGACGTCCTCGCACGACCGCCCCGCGGGGCAGCTCCCGTCGTCGGCGCATGGGTCGGGCACGCAGAGTCCCCCCGGGATGGCAGCAGGCGCGCAGGTGGCACCGGCATAACAGGCACCCTCGAGGTTGCAGGGCTCGGTGCACAGGCCGTCGCTGCAGAGTCCCGAGGCACACTCCGCTGCCTCGACACAACGCTCCCCGGTGAGCCGGTCTCCCGCGGCGCCGTACACACAGACCGGCGGAGTGCCGTCTTCGGGCACCACGCAGCCCCACAGCTCGTCACAGTCCCAGTGGCCGCGACCCGGG
>JBMTAX010001014.1:0-1335 GCA_049429145.1 Myxococcota bacterium | reverse complement strand
TGCAATGCACCCGCTTGATGGTGGTGCCCACCATCGCCTCAATGGTGTGGGCGAGCATGAGGTTGCACTTCCCGCACCACGCGTCGACATTTCCGCCCGTCTTCGCCGTCATGACACCCTCTCGCCCCCGACGATCCCCTGTGGGGTTGGTATCGTTCAGAAGAGACGGTGTCCACGGCGACGAGCAACGTTGCTGCAAATCCCAGCGCGTTGTACCTGTAGCGATGGGTCTCGGCGTTCCGAGACGGGGCAAGAACCAGGGAGCTCCGCATGAGCCTGCTAAAGCGTATCGGCAACTTGATTCGTTCGAACGTGAACGACGCCCTCGACAAGGCCGAGGACCCTCGCAAGATCCTCGAGCAAACCATCCTCGACATGACCGAGGAACACAAGAATGCCAAGAAGCGCCTCATCGAGACGCTGGCCCTACAGAAGCAGGCTGAGCGGCAGGTGGAGAGTTTCAAAAAAAGCGCCGCCGACTGGGAGGCCAAGGCGATGACGGCGCTCAAGGCGGGTAATGAAGACCTTGCTCGAACGGCGTTGACCGAGAAAGGGAAGGTCGACGACCTGCTCCAGGAAGCAGAGGCCGGTGTGACGCAACAGCAGACCTACACCGAGGAGCTCAAGCGCTCCCTTGCCCAGCTAGATGCGAAGATCACAGAGGCGAAGGGAAAACGAGACGAGCTCCTTGCGCGGCTTTCGGCCGCGGAGATGAAGAAGAAACAGGCAGACCTGCGCCAAGGTATCACTTCGGGTAACAACGCTCTCGCCGACGAAAGTTCCTTTGACACCTTCGAGAGGATGGTCGCCAAAATCGAGAACAGCGAAGCGGAGGTCGAAGCGAGAAAGGAACTCCTGGGAGACTCTGAGGCAGATGCCGCGCTGGCAGCTCTCGACCGCGACGTGAAGCAGAGCAGCGCCGACGCCGCGCTCGCCGCCCTGAAGGCCAAGATGGCGACGGGCGGGGAGACACCCTCGGCCACTACTCCGACCCCTCCCTCGACGCACGTCGACCCCAACACTTCCGCCGTCGACGACGAGCTCGCCAAACTGAGGGCCAAGCTCGCTGGCGGGGGCGCCTGAGTCTCACAGCGTCAAGTCAACGCGGTGCCCCCGACGCCACGGGGGCCTGCGCGTACGAGCTGGACCCTCCCCCGCACGTCGACGAGGAATTCGGCAACGCCGAGGTTCAGTCCTGAATGACCGACCTGCATCACCGGGGTCTCCCAGCCGCTGCGATGGCGGACAAGCGTGGGCTCTGACAGGAAGGTATGGGTGTGCCCCCCGACAACGTAATCCACCCCCGCCACTTCCTGCGGCCAGATAAGATCCCCT
>JBMTAX010001013.1:0-1335 GCA_049429145.1 Myxococcota bacterium | reverse complement strand
GCTGTCAACCGTTTTGTGCTCGGATGAACTCCAACTCATCCACGCCGAGCTCTCGCGCGATGACCATGACCCGGGTGGATGTCACATCATCGAGCAAGGCGGACGGTCCCCGTCGAGGCGAGAGGCCTTGAGCGATTCGTCCGGCCACCAGGAGGTGTCCTGCACCAGTGTCACGTTGTCCGAGGCTCGCGATCCTCATTGCTCGCTGTTGCGGTGAGAGCGCATCGAGTGGTGTTCCGTCGAGGGTGACCCTACCCGTGTCGGGGCGCGTGATGCCCGAGAGACAGTCGAGAAGCGTTGACTTTCCTGCGCCGTTCTCTCCCAGCAACACCACCACTTGGCTGGGTAGAAGTCGCACGGAAACGTCGTCAAGGCGAGGCCGCTGCTGCCCCATGACGGACAGGCCGTTGGCTTCGAGCATGATCACAGCGGTCCTCTCGAACGTCGACGAAGTGTGAATGCGAAGAGAGGACCACCGACGAGGGCGGTAAGTGCGCCGACGGGCAGCTCGGTCCCGAGGATGGCGAAGGCGCCGCGCGCTGCGGCATCGAACACGACAAGTACGGCAGCGCCGAAGAGGCCCGAGGCCGGCAGTAGCAGCCTCACGTCGCCACACACCCAAGCACGGAGCAGGTGAGGCACGACGAGACCGACAAACCCGATCATGCCGGTCAAAGGAATGACTGCACCGACGAGGATGCTCGCTGCCAGGTATGTGAGGCGTAGCGTGTGACGTGGGTTGACCCCAAGGCGCGCCGCCTCGTCATGTCCGAGGGAGAGCAGCTCCAGGCGGCCGCTCCCCAGTAGCAGCACGGACGCGCCGACGACCACGCAGAGACCGACCATCGCGAGGGCCGTGCCATCAGGGTATCCTACGGACCCGACGAGCCAGAACAACAAGGCGTACCCACGCTCAGGGGGGAGCATGGTCTTGATGAGAGTGATGAGCGCAGCTGCGAAGGCGTTGAACACAACGCCCGCGAGGAGCGCCTCATGGGGCGAAGCTGCACCGTCGCGCTCGAGAAACCACACGAGGGGCCCCGATGCGAACAGGGCACCGAGGACGGCTCCAGTCGACACGGCGGCGTGACCGAGGCTCGTCGAGAACGCGACGACAAGGGACCCCCCGAGCGCTGCCCCACCGGAGACGCCGATGACGTAGGGGTCGGCGAGGGGGTTGCGCAGTACGGTCTGTAGACTCGCTCCGGCCAGGGAGAGCGCTGCACCGACGAGCAGTGCGAGCATGACGCGCGAAACCCGCAATGAGATCGTCAGCGCGTCTCGGTTCGAGGTGAGCCACTCCAGTGAAATCCCATCGGGACCCACCGATAGTGC
>JBMTAX010001012.1:0-1337 GCA_049429145.1 Myxococcota bacterium | reverse complement strand
GACACTTGCTGCGTGCTCGTCGGCACGGCGGGCGGCGTGCCCTGCGCAGCTAGCACCTCCTCGACGTCAGACAGGGACACTTGCTGCGTGCTCGTCGGCGCCGTAGGCGGCGTTTCCAGCGCCGCCAGCACCTCCTCGACGTCAGACAGGGACACTTGCTGCGTGCTCGTCGGTGCAGCAGGCGGCAATGTCGTCGGCACCGTTGCTGTATCGTCGTCTTCGGCTCCGCGCCCCAGTTGCGCGTTTACCTCCAGGACAGACAGTTCCTGGGTGTGAACGGGCACCGTGGGCGGCGCGGGGGCTACACCTGTGCCCTCAGCGACGATGGGGGGGTAGCCATGCAGGGGTTCGCCATACGCGGGCGCCAAGGTCGCCACACCGTGGAGAAGTGCGGCCACGTCGGCATCGGCCCCATGGAACGCAGGACTCTCGTTGCGACCGCGACCGAGATGCTCACGGCGCAGAGCGATCACTTTGGCCCTGGCCTCCGCGGGGCCCTCGGCGAAGTGCTCTTCGCTCTGAGTGGCAAGCGCGAGCAAGGTGGCTGGTGGCGGCTCCTCCCCGAGGAAGGTTGCCGCGAGGGGATTGGCGCGCCGCACGAAAGCAGCGGTCGCCGAGGCCAAGGTCTCCGCCAGAGACACCTGCTCGGCCCCCGTGAGCGCTGCGGAGGTCACGGTAAAGCCACTCTCGAGCGCCACATGGAAACCACGTACCCAGCGATCGAGCACATCGCCCCCGGGCGCTTCTCCGTAGGCCTTCGTGAGGGCCGCATGAAGATGCGCGACCAAACGCCCATGGCTCTCGGGGGAAAGCGCCCTGACGGCAGCGTCGCGACCCGGTGCCTCGGCCCACAGGTCAGTGGCCAATGCTCGTCTTTTCGTCTCAGCGCCAGCGCCAGTGTCGAGCGGGAGTAGTGCCTCCTCGAGCACGCGCTGCGCGACAACACCGAGGGCACAGGCAAGACGGACGAGACCTCCAGGCCCATGCTCGGCGCCCGGCGCGGCGACGAGCAGCTCGAGCGGAGTGCCTTGGGAGCCGGAACTGCGGAGTCTCTCGAGCCAGGCTTGTCGACGTTGGTTGCCTGGCAGAAACACGCGGCGCAACCAGCTCGCTCCATGTAGCTCGAAGGTTGGCAGACGAGAGATCGCGGCCCCTAGCAACGCTGCGGAGGGTGCTCGCACCAGCGCCTCGACGGCAAGAGGATGGAGGGCGTCTCCTGAACGCACGCGTCGGACGAAACCGAGATGCAAGTAAAGGCTATCCATCGTGTGCGCCGAACGCTCCAAGCGTGAAACCGTGAATGTAAACCCTCTCGGCCCCGGGTCCAAGTCTTCGCG
>JBMTAX010001011.1:0-1337 GCA_049429145.1 Myxococcota bacterium | reverse complement strand
TACTCTCGGCCCTCGATCTTGACGTGCAGGGTGCGGCGACGCCGTGGCTGATGGCATCGGGTCGGGGACGAGCGCGCCTGTACAAGGCCGATGACGGCTTCGCGCTCCCCGCTTTTCGCGGCAACCCCGAAGACCTCTTCGTCGAGGGCGGGGACATCGACGTGGGGGGGCAGAATCTCCTGATAGACGGCATGTCTTACGGGTCCATTGGATTTGGCGAAGCAGAGGCGCCGCTCCTCTTCCACATGCGGTTTGGGCGACACCGTGTTGGTCCCTTCTGGCGCAATGGCGTGGTCATTGGGCCGCAGGCACCCGCTGCGGGATCCGCCGAAGTGTTGCTGCAACAGCCTTTTTTCCGGGTCCACCTTGCAGTGTTTGAGCTGTCCGCCACGAATGACCAAGGAAGCGGCCCTCTGGGCACCAATAAGCGCCTCTTTTATCACTCGCTGGAGATGTACCCTCTGCCCTGGCTCGACATCGGTATCTTCGAGAGCGTCATGAGCGGCGGGCGCTTTGAGGTCTTGTACCTGTTGCCGGCATCGCTCTTCATGAGCCAGGGCATGTCGAGCTTCTCCGACAACTCTCTCCTCGGAGGTCAGCTCCGTGCGCGCCCGTGGCAAGGACTCGAACTGAAGGCGCTCGTGTACGCAGACGACCTCGACTTCAACAACATGGTGCGTCTCAACCTCGACACCAAATATAAGCTGTCGGCCCAGCTCGGGGTCTCTCTCGCACCCGCGGTCACTTTGGGCGTCGATTGGCTCGAGTCATTGCGACTCATCACCTTCGATTACACCGCGGTGATGCCCTACATGTACACGCATATCAACTCACCAGGCGGCTTCTACAATTACGAGAACTACTCCCACGTGGGAGAGAACTTCGGGCCTGCGCTAGAGCCGAACTCTGACCGCTGGGAGCTGCGCGCAATGTGGCGCCCGGCATTCGATGTGCGCGGACGATTCATTGACGTCGAAACGAGAGCTGCCTACGTGCGCCACGGCAACGCCAGCGCAGGGATTGTTCCGGGTGGCGATGGCTCGCTGTTCGACAGCGGGTGGCTCGAAGGGGTACCGACCTTCCAGCCGCCCTTCGAGGATCCTACCGGACAACCGGCCACTCGCTTTTTGACCCAGCCCGTGCTCGAGACGACGCTGCAACTCGGGGTGACGGCACGCTTTGAGCTGTTTACCGGCACGTCTTTCGAACCGACAGTGGCGGAGCAGCGAACTTGGCGGAGAGGCTTCGGTGGCCTCTCACTGCTCACCGGGGTCGATTGGCAATGGGAGCAGAACAGCTCCTTCAACGAGGGGACCGATGAGCGACGGCTCTTCTCG
>JBMTAX010001010.1:0-1337 GCA_049429145.1 Myxococcota bacterium | reverse complement strand
CGCATGCCGCCGCGAGGTCGAAGCCAGCTGCGCGCACTGCGCCGAGCCGATGCTGCAACAGCGCTGCCGCAGACGGAAGCCTGAGGTCGGGGGTCACCGTCGCAAAGACGATGAGGTCAATGTCTTCGGGAGAGAGGCCCGCCGACGAAAGTGCGGCCCTGGCTGCGTGCTCCGCCATGTCGGCCGAGCCCATTTGGCCCTCGTAATCGAGGAGGTGGCGGGTCTTGATGCCGGTGCGCGAGAAGATCCACTCATCGGACGTGTCGACGACCTTGGCGAGGTCGTCATTGGTCACCACCCTTGGTGGCGCGTAGCCCCCTGTCCCGACGATGCGCGCCCGAAAAGGCAAAGCGTGGGTCACAGGCCCCTCCCGGAATGAGTCTGGAGGGGGTCTAGACACGAGCCCCACGGAGATTCAACCGCTTTGGTCCCCGCGGCCCCACCGGCTCTTTTTTCACGAGGGTCAGTCGATCATCACCTGGATCTGCGTGGGCAGCCGCGTCCCGGTGCGAATGTCCTCGACAAACGTGCGTCCTTCGTCTGTGGTGTCGAGGAATTGCACCCCAAGGGAAGCGGCCCCACCCGCCTCTTTCGCGGACCACACTACCCGCCCCCGCAAAGATTGCGTGGCCTCTGCCGTGGTGAAGCCGATGGTCATCAGGCCGCCGGTGCAAAGGCCTTCACCAAAGCCCCCGCTCGAGCGCAATTGCATACCGCCCTGGGAGAGGTCGACCACCTCGGCGTCTTCGGCCCCGGTGCCCGACGACAAAACCTTCCAGCTGACTCGCGTGCGGTCAAAACCCCGCGCCGGCTCGACGCTGTTCATGGCGAAGACCCGCGCCAAGGCGCTGCCGAGGGGCCCGCGCTTTTGCGCGAGCCAGTCGGTGTCGAACTGCACCCCGAGGTCATACAGGGTACGTCCCAAAGGGGAGCTCCGCGTCTTGCACCACGTCACCGCCCCACGCGCTTCGAGGCTCTCTTCGTCGCCGGCGTCGATGACGACGATGAGTTCGGCGCCCTCGTCAACGCGGTGCTCAGACTCGATGCGCAGTCCCCGCGGTGACACGTCGCTGGCCTCGGCCTCGCCCGACACCGTGCCCCCCGCGGCCGACCAGCGCACCCGCAGCCGGAGATCGATGCGTGGGCCGTCTCTGCGTTCGGAACCGTTGCTCATGTGACCCTCACCCCCAAGTCATGGGACTCGTCGAGGCTAGCGTGAAGTGGCGTGCAAAACCATGGGGGAGCGCCTTCGCCACAGGGCGCCCACAGCGGAGGGAAGACCATGATCCCCACCTAAGCCCTGCGCCCCTCTCCCGGTGGCTCTACCGCCCCTCACC
>JBMTAX010001009.1:0-1337 GCA_049429145.1 Myxococcota bacterium | reverse complement strand
CGGTCCGGATCGTCAGGCCCCGGGTGCCGAGGCCCAAGCCGCCTACGGGGTAGGGCCCGTAATGATCACATCGGGGGTACGGGCGCTGCCACTGCCGCCAGGCAAATGCTCGACGAGGGCATTACCGGAAGAGACGGAGAGAACCTCGTATCCCTCCCCCTCGAGCAGAGCTTCGAGTGCCCAGCGCAACTCGTCGTCGTCCTCGGCCAACAACAACTTGAGGCGTCGCGCTCGAGCTGGCTCCTCGACCCGCACCGCAGCCTCGGTGGTGTGGCCGCGCGGCGGCAAAAACCCGTCTTCACGATACTCCTTGAGGCGGTAATGGACCTTGCGCAGGGAGATCCCCAACACCTCGGCCGTTCCCTTCGCCGTACCGACAGCGTCGTAGGTCCTCAGAATGGCCTCGCGCTCTAGGTCGCGCAGCGTCATCCCTGGCAACCGAATTTCACGACGTCGGTCGCTTTGCTGCTGGTCGGCGAGATAGGTTGGCAGATGCTTCGGTCCAAGCTTCCGCCCGTTGGCCATGGTCACGGCGTGCAGGGCGACATTCTCAAGCTCACGCACATTGCCTGGCCAGTCATGCCCCAGAAGCAGGCTTGCGACTTGGGGAGTCGTCCGTGGTGCCCTACGTCCTTCAAGGTGTGCGGCCTTCTCAACGGCGCTGTACCACAGGGGCAACACGTCCTTCGCTCGCTCGCGCAATGGAGGAACGTGGATCGACAGCACATTGAGCCGATAGAAGAGGTCGGGCCGGAAGGTGCCTCCCTCTACCTCTTTGACCAGTGAGCGGTTCGTTGCTGCGACCACCCGCACGTCGACGCGCACGGAACGAGTCCCGCCAAGCCGCTCAAAGGTTCTCTCCTGGAGCGCGCGCAATAGTTTCACCTGCATGGCGTGGGGTAGTTCGCCCACCTCATCGAGGAAGAGAACGCCACCGTCGGCGAGTTCGAAGCGTCCTGGTTTTGCATTCGTAGCGCCCGTGAACGCTCCCTTCTCGTGGCCGAAGAGTTCCGCCTCGAGCAACGTTTCCGGGATGGCCGCGCAGTTCACCGCGACGAATGGTTTTTGACGACGAGGCGAGAGCCGATGAAGCGCACGTGCAATCAGTTCCTTTCCGGTGCCGGTTTCCCCCGTGACCAACACACTGGCAGACGACGGTGCAGCCAATGCGAGCAGCCGGCACACCTCACTCATCTCGACGCTGTTGCCGAGCAGCTCAATATCTCTCAGGGGCGTGAATTCCCCTCTTCCTCCCCGGTCTTTCGGAGCCGCCAACTCTTGCTCGACCACACGCACCAGCTCACTGATGCCAATGCTACGTACGACGAGGGTGTCAG
>JBMTAX010001008.1:0-1314 GCA_049429145.1 Myxococcota bacterium | reverse complement strand
TTCGATGCGAGCCGCCACAGCCTCCCTCTTACGTTGAATCTGCGCTGCTGCATCGGTCGGCTGGCGTACCGTTTCGAGCTGCTCTCGCACAGCCCTGATGATGGGCTGCCGGTCCTTGTTTACATCGTTAACCATGACGATGCGCTCGCCCAAACCCTCTGCAACCAATCTCTTGTGCACAACCTCCAGCGCGGCGTGCTTCTGGCAAACAATGAGGATACTCTTGCCTCGCCCAATAGCGTCACCGACCATATTCACGCGGGTCTGGCTCTTGCCCGTACCGGGCGGTCCCTCCACGAGTAAGCCAGGCGCCATCCTTGCTTGCAACACTGCCGCTTCCTGAGACGGGTCGCTGAACACAGTAAAAAACCGGTCCAGCTCCCTTGGCCGGGGCGATTCGGCAGCGGTAGTTGCCTCGCTGCTGCGCAGGCGCAATGCTGTCTCTAGTCCCGTTCCAACTGGCGGGAGTGCCTTCAGGTTACGAATCTCCTCTCCGATGGCCTGTCCCATGAAGGTCATGTGAAACAATACGGCCGCGTACTCGAGCTGCATGCTGTTTGCCGGCACATCTATCTTCGGATTCGGTAACGGCGATAGCTCACGGGAGCGGGGGGTAGCTAGGCCTCCGAAAGCGTCGATGACGTCTACCGCCCGTAAGGCGGAGCGCCCGAGCAGCTCCTCCGCCACCTGAGCCCACTTCCTGACAGTTTCCTGTCCGACGAGCACTTCCAGCGTTGGGTTCAGGCGAACTTCCTCCCGGTCGCTGTCAAAGGATACTTGGACATTGTTGCGGGCACCGACCTCGTGATGTACACGAACCGGCCACAGCAGGACGGGTGCAATACGCGTACTTGCACCTGATTTTCTTTCCTTGGTCAGCAGAAATGGGAACCCGAGGTACATGCCGTCGATGCCTGTATCTCGCTTGTACAACTCGCTGCTTCGGTCCAGCGCCAGAAGGCGGAGAGCCGTCGTCGTGGAGGGGTCGAGTGCAGTTGGGTCCAGCGTTTGAGCAGTGGCGGTACGTTTGAGCAGGTGGTCCAAGAGTCCGCTGGCATCCATTCGCTCGGTGTGCAGCTCCTTGATGTCTACCCTAGGCGTGCTCTTGCCAATAGTCATCCGCACAAGAGGACCACGCATGACGGTGGTCACAACCTTTTTCTCGAAGAAGGAAAGCAGGTGGGAAACGTACTGCTGCTTATGCGGTTCCTTCCATTGCTCTTTGGGCACAGAAAGGAGCACCAACGCCTGGGATAGTGGCATCCGCCGGTCAAGCCGGCACCGGTCTGCCCACTCGTTTACTAGCGCGTAAGC
>JBMTAX010001007.1:0-1338 GCA_049429145.1 Myxococcota bacterium | reverse complement strand
TCCTGCACGACGACGTGCGCGGGGCGGGGCCAGACGGAATCAGTCAAATCTTCTCGTTCTACTTTAACGATTTCGAGGCCGTTGGCGGCCTGGATGCATTCCTCGGTCGTTATCGTTCCCTCGACGAGATCGACACCACACGCTTCCTCGACTACGACTGGGGACTGAATCGCGCTCCCTGAAACCTGGGGATGAACTCCCCCCCTGCGGGGACACGGGCTCCGTTCATGGGGCCGCCACCGACGGACAAGTGGGGTGTGTACACGCGTGCCCCTTTCGGGGATAAACCCCTCGTTCCCGTCGATCTTGATTCGGAGAGCCAGTCATGCGGACCACCACCCCCTCGCTGCTCCTGCTTCTGCTTCTGCAATTTCCCATCGTTGCGCACGCTTCGAATGAAGGCACGCCGGAGAAGAGCGCATTTCAGCGTCTCGATGACGCCTTCGGGAAATGGTTCGTAGGGCCGCTGGCGAGCGTCATGTTTTTTGATGTCTGGTTTTGGGACAACGATCTCAAGCCCGACGACGCCATCGGCGTTCGCATGCAAGACGAGGAGGTCACGAGCTACGACCCTGCGCGCGGGTTCAGCCTCGAAAAGGTGGTGCGCGCGGAGGTGGGTGAACTGCAGGTCATCCTCGATACCCCTGCAACCCTTCGCGTCGGCCGCGTCAGCGTCGAAGTCACGGGCGAGGCCCCCCCGTACACCGCGCGGGTGAAGCAAGACCTCGTCGACATCACTGGGGCCACCCAGCAGCCGCTTTCCGCGTGGAGTGGGGCCCCGTTCGTGCCAGAGATCGCCCCCCTTGACGCTGCGACGCCCCGCGTCGTCGTGGAGAACATCGCTCCCTTCCCCGTTCTCGTCGAGCTCAGAGAGGGGGGCGCAGTGGCGGTGCCTCACGAGGTCCCCTCTGGTCTTGTTTTGCCGGTCGTGAAGATCGGCGACCCAGTCGTCTACCGCGGAGACCGGGTCACCGTGCGTGAACTCGACGGAGGAACGGCCGTGGTAGCGGGGGCGGTGCGCTATGAAGCGACCCTGGTGAACCCGAAGGGCATCGGAATGCCCTTTATCGTGCTGTGGCTTGTGGTCGGTGCCGTCTTCTTCACCATCCGCATGGCGTTCATCAATCTGCGTGGTTTTTGGCATGCTGTCGAGGTCACCCGCGGCAAGTTCGACCACGAGGGAGACGAGGGCGAAATCAGCCACTTCCAGGCGCTCTCGAGTGCGCTCTCGGCCACCGTGGGGCTCGGCAACATCGCAGGTGTCGCGGTGGCCGTCGCCACCGGTGGTCCAGGGGCGGTCTTTTTGATGGTGGTGGCCGGGTTCCTCGGCATGTCGTC
>JBMTAX010001006.1:0-1339 GCA_049429145.1 Myxococcota bacterium | reverse complement strand
TGGGTGCGGTACAGGTGCCACAATCGAGGCTACCGCCGCACCCGTCGCCAATGCGGCCACAAGTGGCGTCGAGCGAGGCGCAGGTCTGTGGCACACAGGACGGCGGGTCACATTGAGAAAGCGACAGCGCCCCACAGATTTGACCCGAGGGGCAAACGCCACATTGTAGGGACCCCCCACATCCGTCGCCAATGGGACCACATTCGGCCCCTGCCGAGGCACACGTCCGTGGGATACATTGGGTGCCTCCACATTGGTTCGGGACACCGCCGGCGCCGCAGCTCTGTGGAGCGGTACATTCACCGCAATCGATGCTGTTGCCGCATCCGTCACCGATGATGCCGCAGGTTGCTCCGACGTCTGTGCAGGTCACGGGGACACAGGTGCCAGCGCCGCACTGATTTGGTTGCCCTCCTCCGCCGCACGCTTCCCCTTCTGGGCACGCACCACAGTCGAGGGACGCGCCGCATCCGTCACCAATGGCGCCACAGGTCGCCTGGAGGTCTTCGCAGCTGAATGGGTTGCAAACGAGTCCGCACACATTTGGTGTTATCGCGCCGCAGGTCTGAGGCTCGATGCAGTTGCCGCAGACACGGGTCCCGCCACAGCCATCGGCGATGATGCCACAGTTCGCACCGGCCTCCTCGCACGTCCGTCGCGTGCACCCGGTCTGTAGACATTGGTTCTGCTGGCACGCCTGTCCTTCATCGCATTCTCCGCAGCTGAGCAGTCCGCCGCATCCGTCAGCACTCTGCCCGCAAATAGCCCCTGCTTCCGCACACGTGCGTGGGGTGCAGCTAGGGGGTGGGGGCGGCACGGCGGTGTCATTTTGCACGCAGGCCGCGAGGTCGAAGAACATCCAGACGAGGATCTTCTCTTGTGCGGTCAACGCCGTGTCTTTGCAGTGGTACCCGGCGTGGGGGAACCATTCTTGCCGCGCGTCGGCGTTGCTCACGTGAAATGCAGTGTACAGCGCTCGTCCACAGAGCTGGTCATCTGGCGCTCCCAACGGGGTGTTAAAGGTAAGGTGCTGCACTGCATTCTCGGAGTGCGGAGTGCCGGGTCCTGCGTTCGATTGCTTGGTGTTGTAGACCCACCTCGTCGCAGGTGAACTCACTGAGGCGATGGGGATGCGCGGCTTATCTATAGCGACTGCGGGCGCTCCCAGGGTCGGCTCGTGGGCTCCAACATGAGCCAGCCATTGGTTGAACGCTTCACCCCTCGGGAACGAGGTGTCGATAAGCGCTGGAGACTGGGTGTCCTGCAGCGAGCCTCGACCCTCTGCCTTTATTGTATTCGTAAAGGACAGAAACCTGTTTTATTTGAAAGTAGATGGCAA
>JBMTAX010001005.1:0-1340 GCA_049429145.1 Myxococcota bacterium | reverse complement strand
CCACCGCAGTGAGGGCTCAGGGAGCAAGAACGGGGCGCCGCAGGAAAACTCCCGAACCACCACAGGTGTCGGATGCAAAGAGAATGTCTGGCGCAAATTCGGCCGGCAGGGGAGTCATGGCTTCGAAGCACGCAGGGGTTCCGTCCTCACCATTGTCTTCGTAGATGGTCCAGGCCCGGTCTGTGCCCTCGGGAATCCCGTCTCCATCTTGGTCTGCAACCATCCTGATAGCGGTGCCGCCCGCAACGAATAGATTCCCACGCTCGTCGAGCCAGAGACCTGTCGGACGACGCACCGGCTGTTCCCGTGCAGGTACGCCATCACCGTAGGACGATTCTGTGCCATTGCCGAGTATCCATTCACTGATTCCATCGCTTCTCACCGCCAGAACACGATGATTGCCTGAGTCAGCGATATAGAGGGTGCCGTCCTCGCTCCAAAGCACGGACTCAGGTGCCAAGAGTCGGACATCTTCCCTGGGCACCCCATCTGGCGAGATGCCCATGACCCCACATTGGCCCACGGTGTCGGTCATAACGAGAACCTGTCTTGGCTCGTCTTCGTTCAGTGTCAGCGCGCGGATACAATGCGCTCCTGCATCCGCCACGTAGAGCACTCCATTCTCGGCCATGCTCAGTCTCATGGGGGCAAGCAGCTCCTCCGGGGTTGACAGCTCGCCTACTTTCCACTCGTCGTTGGGGAGGATGGATCCGGTTCCACCAGTAAGGTCGAGCTGTAGGAGGCGACCGCCTTCGGTATCGGAGACGTATACATAGCGGCCCCTTGGATCGGCCACGATGCCTGTGGGTTGGTTGTAGACAAAAAAGCTCGCAAGGTCGCCGCCGCTAGGCAGGAGGTCTGCTGAGTAGCCCAGAACTCCTACGACTTCTTGTGGAGAGAGGTCGACAGCCAGAAGTCTCCCTGTGAAACCCGCCGCCGACAAGAATCGACCGTCGCCTATGCTAACGAATTGACGGCTGTCGAGGAGTTTTCCTTGCCCTGCGGGGCCGAGCGCGGGGGGATGCAACAGGCCACCTATACTGCTGATTCGCGGTGCCGGCGTTCCATCCTGCGACATCACATCGGAGATCTTCCGGAGATAGCCGGGCAGTTGTTGAATGCCGGTGCGGTAGTCGTCGTAGAAATAAAGAGAGCCATCCCGTACGGATAGTCCCGTCGCATAGCGGATAGCCGCGCTTTTGCTTGGTCCTCCGTCGCCCGAAATACGTGTTGCCGCAGAAGAATTTCCAGCGATCACGTCCATTGAATAGGTGGGTGGACTTGATTCGTTATTTGCGGGGGAAACAGCAAGAATGCGTTTGCAGCCACGCTCGGCGAAA
>JBMTAX010001004.1:0-1345 GCA_049429145.1 Myxococcota bacterium | reverse complement strand
GCTGCCTCTCCCTCTCCCTGTCGGCCTGCACCGAGGTACTGCCGCCGCTCGACATTTCTGCCTCAGGCACGTCGGGACCCTCCGAAGCCAGTTCCAGGCCTGCAGCGGCGAGTACGACCACGCTCGACGGCCTGATGCCCCTGCCGCTCTCGTTGAAGGGCCTCTACGCGTTGCGCGACCCCGTGGTCGCACCCGATGGTCGATCTGTCGTCGTCGTCGCTTATCATGGCAGCAAGCCTACGCTGCTCGAGCGTCCTATCGTTCGCACGGGCGAATGGACCCCGATCTTTACCATCCCTCCATTCGATTCCGCCCAATCCAAATCCTCGCGAAATCGTGCTGACTGGTTTGTCGGCACCCCACGTTTCTTTCCTGACGGTAAGCATCTGGTGTTTGAGGGTACCAATCCGCTCGCAACCAACCACGACGTGGGACTCCTTACGATCCTTGACCGTGCGACAGGCAACTTCGCCGTTGTCGAGGTGGATGATGCGCAAGTCGCGCGTACGCCCGACGTGCACCCCGACGGGGAGACCGTCATCTTCGCCGCATGTGAGGAACTTCGCGTGGGAAGAGTCAGCGGGTTCGGCGATCAGCACATCCAGACCCGTGCCGTGTTGCGCTTGTCCCATGTCGAAGGAGCACATTCGCGCGTCTGCACCGTCCACCGGCCCCGCTTCTCCCGCGATGGCAAGCGCGTGGTCTTCGAGGTCATCGGCCGTCACCTCGCCGTCGAGGAGAGTGAGCGCTATGGCGTCCCGTCCCCTATCAACGATGGCGATGCGTTGATCGAACCATGGATCATGAATACCGACGGAAGCGCCGTTCGCCGCCTCATCGACAACGACGCCTACGCAGCCCTCGGCGGGCGCCTGCAAGACGGGCCAGGGACCGCGCCAGACTTTTCCCCCGACGGTCAGTGGGTGGTTTTTGCACATGGCAGCCGCATCGCCATGGTGAGCGTCGAGGGAAAGCGTGCCAGTCATCTGCGCGCACCGGGCGCGCATGCTGAGGGCAACGCTGGGCTCATCAAGGGAGCAGCCCCCGGCTTCACTCCCGATGGTCGTCGTGTCGTCCTGGCACGCAAGGTCTCTGGGCGAACCCCGCAGAACCTGCCGGAAATCACCGTCGTCGATTGGTGAGTCGTCTCGTCAGAAGCGGGGATGAGCTGGTGCCAGAAGAGGAACCCCATGCGACACCTTCGTAGTCTGTTCGACCTTCCTGATAGCGACACCGTGATGTCGATCCTGCATCGGGCCCAAGCACTGAAACGGGAGCGTCGTCGACGTCGACTCCCTCCGACCTTGTCGGGCCGAGTGGTCGCGCTGCTCTTTGAACGCGCGTC
>JBMTAX010001003.1:0-1347 GCA_049429145.1 Myxococcota bacterium | reverse complement strand
TCTCGTCGGCGCTTCGCCCTGCTGGCGTACACCAGATGAGTGTCAGGCTGCAAAACAGATGCGGTGGAAGGCAGACGCGGCGATGGCGACGTACCTCGGTCGAAACCGGGGATGGGGTTGCATCTCCCCCGCAACTCCGCTGCAATTTTCCGACAGCTGAACGTTGGGCCCACCACCAGGAGTCCCCCATGCACCTGCCCTGCTATCGTGAGCGCTGGGGCGCTCTCTTGCTCCTTCCCTTATGGCTGGCCTGTGAGGTGGTCCCAGCGACCAATGGTTTCGACCCCGCGTCGTCGTCCCCTTTTCCCGGCGAGATCGTAGGACGGGTGGTTGTCCCCGGGCTTGACCTCGCTGCGCGAGCGCCGTTGCGACTGCGCGTGTACGATGACACCGGCACACGCATCGACGGCACGGCGAAGCTGCAGTCCTTGACGACGCGCACCGCGGGGGAGCGTGTCCCGGCGGGGCTCGAGGGGAGTGGTGATGCCCAAGAGAGTGCCGTGGGTACTTTCGCAGCCGCCTTGGCGCCTGGGGTCTACTCGCTCCAGTTCGTGCCCGGTGACAACGAGCTGCCGATGCTCAGACAGGCGACGCTGCGGGACATTCAGGTGTTCCCCGCGACAACGGTCAGCGTCGTCCTCAACGTAGAGCTGATCGACCCTTCGGAGATACCCGGTGTTGTCACCGTGACGGTCAACGGCGTCGAAGAGGGTGCCGCCGCCGATGTCGCCCTGCGTCCTGTGGGCGACGTGCTGGGCTTCAGCCCGCGCTTCGACCGGGTCTTGAGCGATGGCGAGGTGCAGTTCTCCGGAATTCCGCCCGGGGAATACCAGGTGCTCACCACCGGAGACGGTTACGTGCCCGCCGCGCAGCGCGTAGAGGTGTTTGCCGACACTTCGCCACAAACGCCCGCGCAGGTCGAGGTGCGCATCACGAGTCTCGGACGCTTCTTCCGTCTCTTGCCGGCCGTGGGAGCAGAGCTGCCCTATGCCACGAGCTTCGAGGCACAGCTCGAGCTCGCGCCTTTGCTGCTCACGCAGGGGGAACGCGTGGAGCTTCGTCTCCTCGCCCACCGTGCGGGGGCCGCTCTCGTCAGCGAGGCCGAGGAGGGGGAGTGGCAGCCTTGGGATCCGCCAGCAGGGGAAGGGGGCGAAGTGGTGACCGTGCCCCTCGACGCCACTGACGATGCCGATGGACCGCAACAGATCACCGCCCAACTGCGGCTCGTGCTCGATGACGAGACCTATCCGAGCCGCACGACGACGATCGAGGTCATCGTCGACCGAGCAGCACCGGAATTACTCGCCCTGACCATGGAGGCGGCAGAGGCCGCCACTGTCTCTGCAG
>JBMTAX010001002.1:0-1349 GCA_049429145.1 Myxococcota bacterium | reverse complement strand
TGCATGGACATGCGGCAGCGACTGTGGGGGAGAAGCGCCGGGACCAAATGCCGTGTGCGACCGGAATCAATGTAGTTGGGTATGTCCGGCTGATTGTGGTGGCTGCGATGGCAACACCGAGTGCAACACAGAGACATGCCAATGCGAGTGTCCGATCGACTGCGGCACACCAGCACCGAACCCCGACTCACAATGCGACCGAGCGACGTGCACGTGGCAGTGCTCTGAAAGCCCTCTGACGGCACCGCCTGTAGCCAATGCCGAATGGGACGCCGACGCCTGTCGTTGGATATGCCCTGCAGATTGCGGAGTCTCGGGAGGCCTGCCTCCGGGTCAGCATTGTAACACTTCGACCTGCTCCCCCGTTTGTGCACCGGGGTGTGGAGGTACGTGCGGACCGACGGAGGTCTGTGATGAGGACAGCTGTAGCTGTGTCTGCGACACCACGGCCTCCTGTGCCCCGGGCTTCCGCTTCGACGAGGCGTCGTGCAGTTGCGTTTGTGATTCAATCTGTGACGAGCGACATGAGGTCAACCCAGAAAACTGTGCCTGCGAATGCAAGCCGGATTGTGGAGGGTGCGGGGGCGCGCCGTGCAACGAGAGCCTGTGTGAATGCTTGGACATCGGAGGCGGGTGACGAGGACGGGATGAAGCCTCTCAGAGGCAAGAGTATGCCCGCACTCTCGTGTCGAGGCGGCGACGAGTGAACGCCTCTCGCGATGCGACGGGCACACCCGAGACCGGCGTGGACGGTCACGAGAGAGACGGGTTCTTGCGCTGCCTATCAGCTTCGTAAAGGCGACGACGACGACGGACCCCGAGGACCCGTCGGAGAAAGACCAGGAGAAACACAAGGGTCATGACGCCCCCGGCGTAGGGTCGCAGGGCCCCGAATGGACCATTGTCGGCGGGCATCCCCTTGGGTCCCTTGCCCTGCTGACAACCGCAGGCGGGGGGCATCGTGCCTGGCTCTCTCGTTGTACCGGCGTCGGCCTCACCGGCGTCGTCGAGAATGGGCGTCCCTGCATCTGGCGCATGGCTCGAGATCCGCAGCTCGAGGTCAGTCGCCACGGGGAGTTCGTCTGCATCAGCGTCACCCAGATTGCACACATAGAGCACCAGGGTTTGCCTGGGAGGCACCTCGAGAGAGGTCTGCATGAGTGCAGCCGCCGTAGACGTCGCCCCTCGCATCGCACTGGCCGTTGCCGGGTCGCCGATCACGTAGGCGAGCCCGAGGGGACGCTCCTCGGCAGCGGCGGAGGGCAACGCCCTTGCCTCGACGTGCACGGAGAGCCCTCCGAACCCCGCCACGGTCTCCACGGCGGTGCAACCGTATTGGTGCGGCAGCC
>JBMTAX010001001.1:0-1351 GCA_049429145.1 Myxococcota bacterium | reverse complement strand
AAGAGGAGGTACCAGGGGATCGCGCTCGCGGTCTCCCAGTCGAGTACCCGCGGCCGCTCGACGAGGAGGTGGAGTCGCTGTGCGAGAGAGATAGGCCCCTCGTCGATGGTGGGGCGCAGGTCGCTATGCGGTGCGTGAGGCGACGCCTGTCCTGCGGGGCACGCAAACATGAGCACGACGCCGAGCATGGCGATGGCGCCGTCGTCCAGCTGCTCGCCTAGCCCCAGCATGCTCGCGATACCCGGCATGACGACGACACCGAGGTCGATATCGACGCGGAACACCCATAGCAGCCCCGTCCGGGCTAAGCGCGCGCGGGCCCGGCGACCGCCGGGCCCGAGGGGCTGGCCTTCTTCCTCGTCGGGCGCGCCGATGTCGAGGTCTGCAGGGAAAGGAAGGAGGAACCGCATGAGCAGCCATGCCATCGCCGGGATCAATACCGCCGCAATGGGCAAGGTCAGGATCATCCACTCCAGAAAGGACACCGGGACCGCGTCGGGCATGAGCTTCCGGTGTAGACCGAGGAGGATCACGTTCGGGGCGGTGCCCACCGGTGTCGTGATGCCCCCTACGTTCGCGCTGTAGGCGATGCCGAGGACGACGGCGAAAGCGAAACGCTTGACGTCGCCAGGATGGTTCTTCGACGAGGCCCGTGCGCGGGACACGCTCGCGAGGGCCACGGTGACCATGATGAGGGTGGTGGCTGTGTTGCTTACCCACATCGACAGCACAGCGGTCGTGACCATCAAGCCGACGAGCAGGCGCCGTGGCGAGCCGGCCGCTCGACGGGAGACGAAGTGGGCCATTCGTTGGGGCACCCCCCATCTCTCGAGCCCGCGGGCCAGAAAGAAGCCGCCCATGAGGAGCATGATCGCGCTCGACATGTAGGAGCGAGCCACCGTCTTTGCCTCTGCCACGCCGAAGAGAGGGAATAGTGCCATCGGCAGGAGCGCAGTGGCCGCGAGGGGCATCCCTTCGAAGATCCAGCTTGCGGCCATAGCGATCAGCACGCCCGCGATCACGAGAGCCTCCACACGGAGGCCTTCCGGGGGGCCGATGACGCCGATGCGGGCAAGCAGAGCGAACCCAAGCCCTCCCACCACGAAACAGAGCAGGGCAGGAACGCGAAGGCCTGGCGCCGGCGGTGGGGCAGTGGGGCTCGGCGGGTGGCTCATGGCAGGCTCCAGCGCGGACAAAGGGGTACGAGGACGCTATCGCGAGTCGCGCCCCTCGTCGTGTCTTTGCCTGGCCCTCATCATTCGCTCCGCGCTCGCGACCAGCGTCGTCGTAGGGTTCTCCTCGTCGGGAACAGGAGCGGCTGCTAGCGTAGGAACATGGGTACGGCCTCAGC
>JBMTAX010001000.1:0-1351 GCA_049429145.1 Myxococcota bacterium | reverse complement strand
GCGAACTTGCTCCAGCGCGTGGGGCACCACCGCGGGGATGGCGTCGGGTGCCATCATGGCTTGGCTGCGCCCCGACACGTAAAGGCGCGCGCCAGTCGTTTCCTTGTCGTGAAACCCGCTGTCGGCGGTCTCGAAGACCTGAGACTTCTCGTCGAGGTTCCCCAATATCACCGCATCAGCGAGGTTAAAGGAGCCGGGTGCGACACCGCCTACGCCCGGCCGTAGCGACTTGTCCTCGTCGAGGATCTCGTCGCCAAGGAAGGCGCTATCGAGGATGAAGTCGCAACCGACACAGATGACGGCGCTAGCGACGACAGGTCGTCCGCACTTGGGACAGATCACGCGCGCCACTACCCCCGGAAGAGAATGAACTTCGATAGGTCGACCCCGAGCTGCTTGTTCTGCTCGTCGAGGTATTCGTTATGCTCGTCCTTGCGGCTCGCCATGTACTCTTGGAATACGTCGACCATGCGGCTTGCCGATTGGAAGGAGGTTCGTTCGAGGTGCGCCATCGCCCGGTTGAACAACGCGAGTCCGTCGCCGTGATGGTCCAGCATGGCTTCTTGCAGCAACTCCCGGATGACCGACAGGAATAGAAGCTGTTTGTGCATCACGTCACTGAGCTTGAACGATTGCGAGGTGCGGACCTTCGCCAAGTACTTGAAGTACGTCCGTTGGCTCTCGTCTTCGCCGGTCACCAGCAAGTCAGTGTACGCCTCGAGCAGATACTCTACCGATTGCTTGAGCTCGTTGCGTGGGACGCGCGCGTAGGCCTGAAGGTCCCTCGGAATGCGTGTCACCAGCGTCGAGATGATCTGGGCCCTGTTGTTCTCGAGGAAGTTGTAGAGCTCGATCATGAGTCTCACCTCCGCGCTTGTCTGCGCCCCGCGAGGTCTCTCCCCCGGGCACCCGCCTCAGCCGCCACCACGCCGCGCTTCTACTCGTACCACTGCCCAAGAGCCCTCCGCAAACGCACGCGCCGTTCGTGGGTTCGTCTGCGGACGGGCACACCGGCGTGACTTGCGACGCAACCTTCGTGGAGCGCGTCGGGGGACTCAGGAGAAAGAGACCGAGAGAACCTCTGCCTCCCGGACGCCACCGGGAGCCTTGATCTTTACCTCGTCACCGACCTCGCGGCCGATGAGCGCCCGCGCGATGGGCGAGCTCACGCCGATGCGCCCCTGGTCGGGTGAGGCCTCATCATCGCCGACGATGGTCCACGTCTGCTCCTCGTCGCGCTCATACAGCAGGATGGTCACTTTGGCGCCGAAGACCACGCGGTCGCCAGAGAGCTTGCTGGTGTCGATAACCTGGGCGCGCGAGAGCTTCCCCTCGACCTCTCGGATCCGCT
>JBMTAX010000999.1:0-1351 GCA_049429145.1 Myxococcota bacterium | reverse complement strand
GTCGGTGTGCTCGAGGCGGGAGACCGAATCGGGGGGCGCACACGTACTGACACTCAAGTTTTCAACGGCCAACACGCCTTCGATCACGGTGCCGCATGGCTCCATGCGGCCCACGAGAATCCCATCACCCCATTCGCCGTGCAGATGGGGTTTACGACACCGCTCGATGACCGTCCTGGTCTCGCGTTCGATGGCGTCGGGGACCCGCGCGAAAACATGGTGGAGTACGAGGCTGCGGTCGAAAAGGTGTACGAGGCGTGGGCCGGAACCGGAAACCGCGGCATCGATGTGCCCGTCTCCACTCTCACCCCCGACGCGGGCAAATGGACAGGGGCTGCCGCCGGAGTGTTTGGACCGCTCACCATGGGAATGGATGTGGAGCAGGTCTCATCGGTAGATTTTGCCGCTCAGCCTCGGGAGATCGGCGACCGGTTCGTGAAGCAGGGCTTCGGTGCCGTCGTGGCCTCTTTTGCGCATGGGGTGCCGGTTCGCCTGAACACGCCCATCGCAAAGGTGAAGCACGGGCCTTCTGGTGCCGAGATCACGGCGTGGGGTGGGCAGAAATGGCGGGCGAAGACTGTGCTGACGACTGCCTCCACCGACGTGTTGGCGGCCGAGAAGATCAAGTTCGACCCGCCTCTGCCAGGGTGGAAAAAAGAGGCGATCGACGCGCTCCCCCTCGCCACATTCAATAAGATCGCGCTGCAATTCGATAAGAATATTTTTCCGGAAGTGGAGCCAGGCGCCCACGTCAGAGATATTCAGAGCGCCCACGACGCCATGGAATTCGTCGTGAGCCCTGGCGGTGACCCCGTCGTCGTGGGTCTCGTGGGCGGGCAATACTCGCGCGAGTTGGTCGAGAAAGGAGAGGCGGCGTCCATCGAGCTTGCGCTCTCCCGCTTGGAGAAGATGTTTGGCCCGAGGGTCCGCGAACATTTCGTGAAGGGCGCGACGACAGACTGGGACGCAGACCCATGGGCGCTCGGCGCGTTCTCATGCGCAAAACCCGGGTATCCGGACGCCCGGAAGACCTATGAGAAACCGGTTGGCCAGACCCTCTATTTCGCAGGGGAGGCCGGCGATGAAGATTGGGCAGGCTGTGTGCCCGGGGCCTATCTGTCTGGCAAACGCGCGGCGGCGAGCATCCTCGAGAGTCTGCAGGAGGCCAAACACCTCACCGGCAACGGCAACCAACAAGGAGTCGCCTAGCATGACCACCGGGACGATCGTCGAGCTCTGGCGCAAGGTGCTCACGGAGCAGGGACTGGGACCACAAGAGGCCACTGCACTCGGTGGCTTTCGTCTCGGCATCACAGCCGAGAATGGCCGGTTCTTGGCTTTTGCCAAAGCG
>JBMTAX010000998.1:0-1357 GCA_049429145.1 Myxococcota bacterium | reverse complement strand
GACCCAGGCCGTTCGCCCGGCAGCGCTCAAAGAGCGCGACCGCACCCTCGATGAGAACTGGTTCCACGAGCCCTTCTACTACACCTACGTGCAGTACTTCGGTACCGACGACGAAAAGACCACCGCCACCTTCGACAACCTCATCAAGCAGCTCGACTACCTCGAGGAAGCGGGCATCAAGAACCTCTTTCTCTTGCCCCACTATGAGTCCCCCATGGGCGACGGCGGCTACGACGTATCAGACTTCTCACCGCGCCAAGACCTCGGGGGCAAAGAGGCTTACGAGCGCTTTATGGCAGCGGCGAACGAGCGTGGCTTTCGGGTGTGCACCGACCTTCCCCTCAACCACACGTCGGTGAAGCACCATTGGTTTCAAGAGGCACTCGCGGGCGACGAGGAAAAACTCAACTATTATCTCCGCCGTGACGGGCGCGAGCGCGTAGGCCTCGAGGACCGGAACGGCGATCTCGTCGCCATTTACAAAGACCCTGACGGCACCATCACCGAGCGCACATTGATCTTTCCTGACGTCGACCAAGAGCACGGTGAGCGCTTTCGTCTGAAGGACGGTCGCGAGGTCAACATTTACCAAGAGTTCTATCCATTTCAGCTCGACCTCGACCTGACGAACCCCGCGCTTCTGCGGGAGGTGTTTCAACTGCTCGGCGATGAGCTGAATCAGGGGGTGCTCGGCAAGCGCACCGATGCCATCGCCCATTGGATCAAAAAGCCCGGCACCACCGCCGATGGCCTCGACGAGACCCACGCGCTGCATGCATTGCTTAAGTCATTTTCGCGCCACGTGTCGTCGAAAATGATCGTGCTGCCCGAGGCGGTGCGCGGCATGGATGAACTGAAGAAATACACCGGCGTCGAGACCGAGATCGCGGGACGAAAGACGGCCTCGGAAGGCGATGCACTCTTCAACTTCCAAATGCAGGGGGCGCTGCGGGAGATGACCTATTTCCAGACGACGAAGCCGTTTTGGGAATTGGCATTCCAGGTGCCATCGTTGCCTGCCAACGCGCAAATGCTGAACCTGCTCGAACACCATGACGAGACCTACCTCGGCATGATTTCCGACCAGAACCGGCGCTATCTCGGGGAGCACATCGAGCACAATGGCGGCATGGTCTACAAAACGGCATGAGCGCCGGTGGGCGATATGCAGACAATCTCGGCAACGACCCACGACGCATCGCCACGGCCATCTTCACGCTCTATATGGCCCCAGGAACGCCGGTGATGTACTACGGCACCGAGATAGGCGCGACGAGCCAGCCCGAGCATGCGAAGCGCGCGCAAGCAAAACAGCACCAAATCTTCCAAGACCTCGGCATTGACGTGCCTTTCGAGA
>JBMTAX010000997.1:0-1358 GCA_049429145.1 Myxococcota bacterium | reverse complement strand
CCCACGGGTGTCGGGCTTGCCGGTCTTGTCGCTGAACGCTTCCGGTTGCTGCTGGCACCATGCGAAGCACATCCGGCTTGCAACGGTGATGGAGTCAACGAACAGCGTTTCATACTGCTCGTGTCCGGACGCCGGCCCGAATGCCTTCACAACCGACTCATACGCCGACTTCGAGTAGGAGCCGTTGGCGTCCGCAGGGTCGGGACCACCCAACCACAGGGCGATGGCCTTCGCCAGCTCCCACGGGTGAGCGCCCATCTCGTTTGACGTGCCGCGAATGTCGAGGCAGTCGCCCTTCCAGTCTTTGCCCAGCGCCAGCGTACCGGCCTCGAGGTCAACAAAGAGAGTGCTCTTCGCGTCCAGCGTGCGGGCTTGGTAGGTTTTACCAACACCGGCAGGGCCGAACACAACCGCCTTCACGCAGTCCGAGGTGCGCTTGAGGCGCTCGTCTGCCTTAATGATGCGCAGGCTCATTTGATGAAGGTGATACGGGGCTCACTGAACTTGGTGGTACGCGCCTCCATAACGCGCCGTAGCACGTCTTCGTTGCCGATGCGCTCGATTGTCTTGGCCGACACCGACATCTTGGTGGTGACAAGCTCCCGTGCGTCAGCCAGCGGCAGCGACTCGTACAGAGCCTGCAACTTGCCCTGATCCCACAGGTAAGTCGCCTTCACTTCATACGTCAGCTTTACGCCGTCCACTTCCGTTGTGAGTTGACCGTATCCACGGCCTGACTCTGCCAGCAGGTTCTGGAGGTTCGCCCCATGCTCTTGCATGATGGCCTGCTCCAATGTCGCTATCTCTTCTTCAAGGGCGGAGATTTTTGTGAGCCGTTTGGCTATCTCCTCCCGCATTTTTTTCAGGTTCATTTTCTAGTTCACGTTTCAGTTTATGGCACACGTCTTCGAGCCGAAGCACCCAGCCTTCGCGGTGTGCAAGCGCAACCAGCGCCGCAAACTTCTCCAGCGGGATTTTCCGTCTCCGAATCCATGTTGATATTGTTCTCGGTTGTACAAGTACCCCCGACAACACCAACTTCTTCCAGAGCAGGTTCTTTCCCCCGAACCGGAAGACCATGTGCCTCGCATCTATTTGGTAGCTCATGGCGGGGATGAAGATGTACGCATTTTTTGCGTATCGCAACATCTTTTTTCCTTTTGCCGCAAGCTGCTTCCTTGCAACGTCTTGAGCGCATGGAACCTGTCTCTTCCGACATTCTCGTTCAGCGATTCACCGGTGTTCACGGCATTCAAGCGGGTCTTCTCGTCCTCGCCCCGAAGGTACACTCCGACTCAGGGCCCATTGCCACCATGGGAAGCGCACTGCCTCCGGATACCATTATCCCCAAAGGCGCG
>JBMTAX010000996.1:0-1306 GCA_049429145.1 Myxococcota bacterium | reverse complement strand
GCCAAGGAGTCGAGGAGACGTGGGTCGTCTTTGGCAGCCTCCAAGGCTTCGCGCTCTAGGCGCCCGCGTATGCGCTCGGCCTGCACCCCCGCGAGCTGCCCGTTAAAGGCCGAGAGGCGCTGCATGACCTCGGCGAGCTGGCTCTCGAGGCTCGCATTGAGGACGTCGTTGTCTTGCATGAACTGGTAGAGCGCGTCTTCGCTGAGCTCAAGCTTGCGTTTCAGGTCTCGGTGCTGGAGCCCGAGCCAGGTACCTGCCTCTTTGGTCCCGTCTACGCGCCGTTCGAGGTTATACTCGGCATACGCCTCCGCCACGGCGTTCGCTACCTCGGCGGTTTTGGTCGGCTCCTCGTCGACCACCGCGATGCGCACCACCCCCTTCGCCTTTCGGTCAGGGTCGAGAGAGAAGCGGCCCATCACCAAGTCGGCGACGTCTTGACCCGGGGTCTCTGGCACGAGACCTAGACGGAGGGCAGCAGCCCGCGCGACTTCGCGCCCCTGCAGCACGAGGTACTCTCGCTCGTAAAACCCCTCTTGGTCCCACCAGCCCGTGGAGACCGGCACCACCTCAGCAACCCCGGTGAGCACCTGTGGCGTGGTGGTCTCGATGGAGAGGGTGGCGCTGGCGCGGTAGAGTTTTGGCTGCCGGAGGCTGTGGACGGCGAAGCCAAGGACGACGAGCAGCGCCACGGTGACTGCGAGCGGCCAACGTTTGCGCAGGGTGAGCAGATAGCGACGGTAGTCGGTGGAATCCGTCGTCGAACCTGCGGGTGCCCCCCCCGCCGGCAGCTGCACCACCGACACCTGTGGGCCCGGGGCCGAAGCCTCGGACCTACCTGGATCACGGAGGGTGCGGGAAGACTTGGGCATCGGGGTCCTCACCGGCGAAGGCGCCGGTCGTCAGAAGAGCAGCTCCGGGACGAAGACGATATCACCGGGCATCACCTCGACGTCGGCCGCGCGCCCGCTGCGGATGTCACCGACGCGCACGGTCATGGTGTGCTTGGTGCCGTCGACGGTGCGGGTAACGACGGTGCGGTTGACATCGGCGAGCCTGGCCGTTCCACCAGCCCGGGCGATGGCATCAATGACGCTCATGCGCTCCTCATAGGGGTAGGTTCCGGGTTTGCCGACCTCGCCGAGCACCACCACTTTCCGGGACGTCGACTCCCGCACGAGGACGGTGATCTGCGCGTTCTTCAAATAGTCGCGGTTGTAGGCCGCCTCGATGGCGGCTCGGGCTTCGTCAGGGGTGAGGCCGTCGACGTTTACCTCGCCAACCAGAGGCAAGCTCATGGCGCCCTGCC
>JBMTAX010000995.1:0-1359 GCA_049429145.1 Myxococcota bacterium | reverse complement strand
GAGACAGCGGGCGGCTCGTCGACCTCCACCCGCTCGCCCACACACAGGCGTCGTGATGCGCGACCTGGCAGCCCATCGACGAGGATGCGTCCGTCAGCGAGCAAGGCTTGGACACGCGTCCTCGAGAGAGAATTGAGCGCCCTCGAGAGAAACACATCGAGCCGCTGACCCGCGGATTCCCCGGGGACGATCAGCACATGCAGCGCCGTCACCGGGCCTCCTCGTCACCAAATCGGGGACTTCACGTGACCCTTCGACTTCAGGATGATGTCGACGACGGCTTTGTCGAAGAAGTTGGTCGTCTGGTCGAGTTCGGGGCTGACGCGGCCGCGGTAGAGCTCTCTGCCTTCGGCGAGCTCGTCGGCGATCTCTTCGAAGAGATTGTCTTGGCTGATGCCGCGAACGATCTTCTCCTCATTGTAGAGAGAGATGTCAGAGGCGATGGTGCGCGCGAGGCGGATTGCGCGGTCGGGCGTGTCGATCGGCTGTGCCATAGGGGGAACCTATCACCCACGGTGCGGAAGGCGAGGTTTCTGCGACCCGGAAGCGACGTTCCGCCTGGGGAAGGCGAGACTCGTGGGCCTCATGTGCCAGGCGAAGTGCGATTGCGCTCCACGAAGCGGAGGTACCCGTCGGCGAGCAGCCGTCGGTCCACGCGCAGTACGCGGGCGACCTGGGTAAGGAAACCGCGCAGATATACGCGCGCTGGCAGCTCATCGACGGCGTTGTCTTCGATGGCCTGCAGGTAGGCCTTACCGATGTGCGTATGCGCCGCGAGGACCTCGAGGCTCAGGCCTCGCTCCTGCCGCAGCCGTCGCACCACAGTGCCGTCAATCTCGTCGATGGAGGGGATCGGGAGCGGCGCTGCTTCTTGGGGGAGTATGCTGAGATGCCGGGGTAACTCCGTCACCAGCTCCTCGTCCCCGCCTGTCACGTCGGCATCGTCCTTGCCGGATCGAGCCTCAATGGATGCCGGGAGCGCAGACTTTTCGAGCGGAGCGGAGAGTGACTCCCCCTCGTGTAGCGGTGGGAGAAAGCGGAGTGCGAGGCGAGGCGTCTCTGCGCCCGATGGACTTGCGTCAGGCATGGACACCGATGCGTCGGTCGACGCACTCGCCTCGGCCCGGGAGAGCTCCTGGAGCGGGGCCTTGTCATCGTCAGGGCGACCTCGGCTGCGCGTTTGCCGTGCGCTTCGGCTCGTCGATGTCCCGGACGTGTCGGCGCCTTTTGCCATCTGTGCATCAAAACGCGCCCGCTGGTCAGGGTCAGAGAGCACGCGGAAAGCGGTCTCGATGTCGCGCCTCGAAGCCTCGCGTTCGCTTGCGGCCTCGGCGTCGTCAGAGGGGCCATCGGGAGGGA
>JBMTAX010000994.1:0-1365 GCA_049429145.1 Myxococcota bacterium | reverse complement strand
GCACACTGCGCGCGAACCAGCTTCGAGGGATATTTATGAGACGGCGTGCCCCTTACTCGCTCACCGCAATGTTCCTCGGCCTTTTCCTCGCGGTGCTCGGAAACACTGGCTGCGCGGCGGGCTGTGGCTCCCCCCTGCCAGACGTCGTTGACGCTGGCGATAGTGACGCTGGAGGCGGCGGTGGCGGCGGTGGCGGCGGTGGCGGCGGTGGCGGCGGTGGCGAAGAGGTCGCTGTCGAAGCCTGTGCGAACCCGCCCACCTCGACAGCGGGAGAGGGCGCCTGCTCGGTGGAAGGCGATGGCGCCTCCCTCTTGCTCGTGGGCGACGTGCTTGTCCCGGGCAAGGTCTTCGAAGGCGGCTCGGTACTCGTCGATGCCTCGGGTGTCATCCAATGCGTGGGCTGCGGCTGCGCCGACGAAGCCGGCGCGGCGCGGCGGGTCATCTGCCCCGACGCGGTTATCTCCCCCGGGCTCATCAACGCCCACGACCACATGGGGTGGATGGGGGACTCGCCGTGGGTGGCGGCCGACAACGACGTCGACCCGGCGCTGCGCTGGGAGCACCGTCACGACTGGCGCAAGGGGCAGAACGGCAACCCCAAGATCACCGTCGGCGGTTCGTCGTCGAAGGCAGAGAAGCAATGGGGAGAGCTTCGCTTCGTGCTCAGTGGCGCGACCAGCATCAACGGCAGCGGCACCGCGGAGGGGTTGCTGCGCAACCTCGACGGCAATGGCGGTGATGTGCCCGGACTGGGGCAGCCCGTGGTGGAATACGACACCTTCCCCCTCGGCGACAGCAGCGGCGCGACGAGGACCGATGACTGCAGCTACCCTGGTATCGCGACGGGCTCCAGCCGCGACGCCTACACTCCTCACGTGTCTGAGGGCATCGGCCTCGACGCTCGCAACGAGTTCCTCTGCCTGACGAGCACCGAGCGCGGCGGCGAGGAGGCCCTCGGCAGCAACTCCGCCATCATCCACGGCGTGGGCGTGCTTCCTGTGGATGTGCAGAAGATGGCGGCCCTTGGCATCAAGCTCATCTGGTCGCCGCGCTCGAACGTGTCGCTCTACGGTGACACCGCTCAGGTGACCCTCTACGACGCCCTCGGGGTCGAGATCGCCCTCGGCACCGACTGGATGCCGTCTGGTTCGATGAACATGCTGCGCGAGCTGCGCTGCGCGGCCGAGCTCAACGACGGCAGCTTCGGTGGTTACTTCAGCGACCAGAAGCTCTGGCGTATGGCCACCCTCGGCGGCGCAAAAGCCATGGCCATGGACGACGCCATCGGGCTCTTGGCCGTGGGGCGCGTGGCCGACATCGCCATCTTCCACAACAGCGGTCGCCGTCACTATGGGGCCGTGGTGG
>JBMTAX010000993.1:0-1368 GCA_049429145.1 Myxococcota bacterium | reverse complement strand
GTTCGGGCGGGGCCGAGGTCGTCGTTGACGAGTGACAGCGGTTCGATTCTGCTGACATCAAACAGATAAATGTCAGTAAAACCGGGATAGCTGGTTTCGTTTGCCCGCAACACAACTCGCGGACCCGCCATATCGTCGAGCAGCAACTCGCTGATATGCACTGGAAGGGCACGAACATTAGACTTCCGGGCCACCGCAGTATAGCCCCACACTACCTCGAAAGCATTGGCTTTCCCCGTAGCGAAAGCCCAGTGGGTCGCGGAGACAACGGGCTGCGCACAGCTGAGCGGCCCTGTGAAACAGGGCGGTTTGTCGACTTCATCCTGGGTGTCGGCGATGGTTGACTCTCTGCGGTATTCCCAGCGCTCGGGCGCACTGGCGGTCGCGGGTATTCGCTGCGCGACATATACGCTGCTTGTGTCCTCAGTCGGGTCGAACCGACGCAGCGTTGCGCCGTCAGCGAGATAGAAAATCCCGTCAATGCTGCGCAGGAAGGCGGTGGGGGTGGAACGAGTCGTGGCGCCGAGGATGCCGGACATCGGCAAGATTCGCTTCGCCCCGCTTAGCTCGATTCGCCTGACGCGCTTATTTGTGCCGTTCTCGACGACGAGCAGGCGGTCACCCGAGACGCTCAGCGCTACCGGGTTGTCAAGGGTTGCCCCAAGTGCTTCGGCCCCGTTCGCCGGGGGTGAACCGCCCCCAATGATCGTGGCAGTCGACACGGCGTACTGCAGGTACCGTGACAAATATTTGCCAGGCTCACCAGCCGCGACAACCTTGAGCGCCAGCTCTAGCCGTCCCACGGCTGCGTTCCCCGTGGACGGGGTCACGAGCACATACAGGTTTTGGTTGCGGTCGAGGGTGAGACTCGTCGCATCGGGCAAGTCACGTGCTCGAGCTAGCTCTGCCAGAAGCGCTGGTGCACTTTGCGTAGCGGGGACCTCTGGTCTGAAACGATAGACACCCCAGCCATTTGTCCCGTCGTCTCCCGTAAACCACAGATGACCGAGCCTATCGACGACCAGTCCCCGTAGCTCTCCGATTCCGGGCACGACCACGCTCATTGCATTCGTTTGCAGGTCGATCTCGAGGATTCGCCTGTTCCCGGTTCCAGCCCCAGGGTCTGCGACGAATAGCTTTGTGCCCGGTGTGTTGACCGCTAAAGCCGTTGGGCTGCCACCTACACTTCCAGAGGGTAGCAGGACCTGCAGCGCATCCCCCGACGGGGAGAGGCGGAAGACCTGATCGTTGTCGCTGAGGTACACAGACCCATCGGGGCCCGTTGTCATAGCGGTGATCGTCCCCACCGCAGGACTTCCAGCTGGCAGTGCGCTCGTCTCCTTCCACGTCTCCCGTTGACACCAGATC
>JBMTAX010000992.1:0-1368 GCA_049429145.1 Myxococcota bacterium | reverse complement strand
TCCGGGTGGGGCTGCTCCACGTGCAGTTCGAGACGCTGCACCCGTACCTCGACGGAAACGGGAGGCTCGGGCGCCTGCTCATCACCCTGCTGCTCCGACACTGGGGCCTGCTCACCCAGCCGCTGCTCTACTTCAGCCTATTCCTCAAGATGCACCGGCAGGAGTACTACCGGCGGCTGAGCGCGGTCCGGGAAGTGGGCGACTGGGAGGGGTGGCTCGTGTTCTTCCTAGAGGGCGTCGCGACCGTCGCCGACGAGGCGGTCGCCACCGCGCGCCGGCTCCACGTCATCGTCAGCGAGAACCGTGAGCGGCTGCTCGCGCGCGACGACGCGACCGTGTTCAGCCTGCGGCTCTTCGAGCTCTTGCCCCAGCACCCGATCCTCACGGTGAACCGGGTTATCGAGCTCCTCGACTGCTCGCGCCCCGGGGCAGGCAAGGCCGTGCGCGTGCTCGAGGCCGCGGGGATCGTGCGCCCGACGGGCGCGCGCAAGAAGAACCGGACCTTCGCGTTCGAGGACTACCTCGCGCACCTGCGGCAAGGGACGGAGCTCAGCGCGTGAGGTCGACGGTGAGCATCGGCGACGAGTGGGTCGCGCGTCTCGGCCCGCCGCCTTCGCAGCGCTGAGCGGGCGCCGATGAGGTCTGGTTCGAATGAACCCCTGCGGTCACGTAGGACTTCGAGAGCAATCTCGCCACGGGCGGACCGCAGGGTTTTGCTCCTCCAGCCGTTGCGGCGATTCGGCTGCTCCTCCTGGGGCTCGTCACCCGACTCGTGGCCGAGGTGATGGGTCATTTCCGCGTCGAGCGCGCGATTGACCAGCGCGGCGGTCAGCTGCTTGAGGAGTCCATCGGGCCCGGTAAGGCCCTCCGGCTTACCGGCAGCGGCAAAGGGCTGTTCGATGAGTTCCTTGGAGAGCTGAGTCGCTCCCCCGGACATCCCCGACGTAGACTGGGTTCTCTTCCTTGCCTTCTTGGGCATGGACATGGTTCGCTCGCGGAATAGAGCTACCCGAGCCGTACACCGAACTCACGACAGTCCCGCTGATTCATCCGTGGTTTGGCTGCGGTACTTGGCAAGGCATTGTAGGGGCTCCCCGACGGGCAGGCCTGCATCAGCTTCTTGGGCCATGTCCAGCGCTCGGCCGTGCTCAAGGGGAGGCGCTGTCTCAGCGCGCCATCGCGGTACGCACAAGGGTATGGTGAAGCGATGGGAACGCACAGGTCCACGGCGTCGCGACGCTTGCGACGAGCCCAGAGGCTCTATGTCACCGTGGGCGCCTTTGCTTTCATGGGGCCGCTCCTCGTCGTCTATGGCGAGATGACAGAGGCGTTACTTGCGCTCCCATGGCTGCTCAGCCTCGTTCTGCC
>JBMTAX010000991.1:0-1368 GCA_049429145.1 Myxococcota bacterium | reverse complement strand
TACGGCGTTCGGCGAGGCGATTCGCAGCCTTGAGCGTCGAGATCTTCTCGTCACGGGAGATCTGGAACACGTTCATGAGAATTTGATAGATGCCCGAGGCCTGCTGCACTGCGCGCTCGCGGTTGTAGCCCTCGAGCTCGTTGGCAACGTTGATCAGCCCACCTGCGTTGATCACGTAGTCGGGCGCGTAGAGCATCTCGCGGGCCTCCAGCGCGGCAGCGTGTTTCTCCTCGTCCGCAAGGATGTTGTTCGAACTGCCCGCGACGATACGGCATTTGAGCTGCGGGATGGTTTCGTCGTTGACGACGGCTCCGAGCGCGCACGGCGCGAAGACGTCGCACGGCACACCGTAAATGGCCTGGGTCTCGACGACGTCGATACCACTAAAGTCGGAAGTCACGCGCCGCAGGTTCTCCTGGTCGATGTCACACACGACCACTTTTGCTCCCTCGCGCGTCAGGTGCTGAACGAGGTGGTAGCCGACCGCCCCCACCCCCTGGACGGCGACGGTGCGGTTCTCGAGCGACTCATTGCCGGTTGTCCACTTCAACGACGCCTTGATGCCCTCGTAACAACCGAGGGCAGTCACGGGACTCGGATCGCCGGAGCCCCCGAGGGCACGGCTGATGCCCGTGACGTAGTCGGTCTCCATGCGGACCCATACCATATCGCGAACCGTCGTGCCGACGTCTTCAGCGGTGATGTATCGACCAGCGAGGCCTTGAATGAAACGACCGTAGGCGCGGAAGAGATCCTCGGTCTTCATTTTCTTCGGGTCACCGATGATGACCGCTTTGCCGCCACCGAGGTTGAGGCCCGCGGCGGCGCTCTTGTACGTCATGCCGCGGGAGAGGCGGAGGACGTCGCGCAACGCGTCCTCTTCACGCTCGTAATGCCACATGCGACAGCCGCCGAGCGCTGGCCCCAGCGTCGTGTTGTGAATGCCAATGATCGCCTTCAGTCCCGTCGGGGGATCGTGACAGAAGATCACCTGCTCATGTTCCCGTTCGCTCATCTCGGCAAAGACGCTCATTGAGATTCCCTCGTTCTGCTGGGGTAATGGGTCTGGTTAGGCTACGAAGTCGCGCCGCACAAGCACTGCGTTGCTGACGCAAGGCGTCACCAACGACGCTCGCACGGGGCAGACGCGATGCATGACTGGCCGTGCCCCGGACGCACATTCGATGCGCCACTCAACCTCGCAGGATTGTTCCTGTGAAGACCCGGCGAGCTGGGCCCACCATCTCAATGCGCTGCAGGTCTGCGGAGGCCACGATGGTCAGGTCGCCGCCTGGCAGGTGCACCGTGATTGCCTCGTTGGGGGGACATCGACCGCGCAAAACGAGCGCAGCGACGGTGGCTGCCGCG
>JBMTAX010000990.1:0-1322 GCA_049429145.1 Myxococcota bacterium | reverse complement strand
CATGTGGACGGCTCGGGCCAAGGCCTCGAAGCTGGTGCACGTGCAGCCCGGCGCGACCTTCACGCTTCGGGTGACGCCGCAGATCAAGCCCGACATCGAGAGCGTGTCGAAGTTCCTGACGTCGGCGCCCGCGACGAACGCTTTATCGCCGCACCCTGTGAGGATGAGGCATCGAATACCCGCGTGCTGATCGGCCTCCGAGACAGCCCGCTCGAGTTCAAGCAGCGTCTTCTTGTTGAGGGCGTTCAACGAGTCTGGACGGTTGAGGGTGATGACACGGGCAGGCCCGCGGTCGATGACGATGAGGTTCTCGAATGCCATAGATGTCCTCAGCTCTCGTAGGAGTACACACCACGACCCGTCTTGCGACCGAGCCACCCCGCGTCGACGTACTGCCGCAACAAGGGGCACGCGCGGTACTTCGAATCCCCGAGCCCTTCGTGCAGCACGTTCATGATAGCAAGGCAGGTGTCGAGGCCGATGAAGTCGGCCAAGGTGAGGGGCCCCATGGGCTGGTTCGTGCCTAACTTCATCGTGGTGTCGATGTCGGCGGCACTGCCCACCCCCTCGTAGAGCGCGTAAAAGGCTTCATTGATCATCGGCATCAGGATGCGGTTCGCCAAGAAGCCGGGGATGTCCCGACTGACCGTCGTCACCTTGCCCATGCGCTCGGCGAGAGCGCGGGTTGCGTCCCACGTGGCGTCGGAGGTGGCGAGGCCCCGAATGACCTCGACGAGCTGCATCAGGGGAACGGGGTTCATGAAGTGCATCCCGATGAACTGTCCTGGTCGTGTGGTGACGGCGGCAAGGCGGGTGATCGAGATGCTCGATGTGTTCGACGCCAAAATGGCGTGGGGCGGGCAGATGCGGTCGAGCTTTTCGAAGATACCTCTCTTGAGGTTCTCGTTCTCGTTCACCGCCTCCACCACGAAGTCTGACGCGCTGTGTTCTTCGAGCGCTGTGACGAAGTGAACCCTTGCGAGGGTTTCTTTTGCCTGTACCTCAGTGAGCTTTTCTTTCTTGGTGAGCCGTTCGAGACTCTTCTGGATGGTCGCATGTCCCCGCGCGAGGGCAGCGTCGCTCACGTCGCTGCAGATCACGGAGAGACCGGCCTGCGCAGCCACCTGCGCGATGCCCGCGCCCATCTGCCCAGCTCCCACTACTCCGAGGGTCTTGATGTCCATCGAACCACCTTCTTTCGCGAATGATGCCGCGGCGCCTCGTAGCACCCCGGCGGGACCATAGAGTCAGGACCGGGTGCTCGGGAAGCGGAAGCGTCCCATGCTGGACCTGCGGCGCACTGCCTATCGCGGTACGCGAGA
>JBMTAX010000989.1:0-1371 GCA_049429145.1 Myxococcota bacterium | reverse complement strand
TCGACCGCTCACTCTTCGGCTTCGACCCCAATCTCCCCATCGGAGGAGAAAACACCCCCCTGCTTGAAACGGAAGTCGCCATCATCCGCCTCGGCGACATTGCCTGGGTCACCGCGCCGGGCGAGCTCTTCCCAGAGGTATGGGTAGGATTCGACGCCGCCCAAAGCTTCGGTGTCCCCACCATCTCGGACGACAATCCGAATCCACCAGACCTTTCGAAGGCGCCACAGGGGCCGTACCTGAAGGAGCTCGTGAACGCACGCTTCCCGCTGCTCCTCGGCCTCACCCCCGATGAGTCGGGCTACATGGTACCCCCCTATGACTTTCAGCTCGACGAGATGGCGCCCTACATCAACGAAGCCCCTGGCGACCATTACGAAGAGACGAACTCCATCGGACCGGCTGCCATCCCACGTTACTTGGAACACGTTGGCGCGCTGTTGTACCACGAGGCGCACTGACCACGATGGCCGAGGCCCTCTGGCCCGTGTCACACCGGGGTCATCATCACGATGGCATCCTCACGCGCCAATGCCGGAGGCACCCCAGGGTAGTATTGGGGTCGTCGGCCTTGCTCGACGAAGCCTGCGGCGCGATAGAGTCGCAAGGCGGGCTCGTTGTGGGCCCGGACCTCGAGCCACAACTCTGGAAGGCGGAGGTTGGAAGCGAGGCGGCGTCCATCCTCGAGGAGCACGCGCCCGAGACCGCCTCGTCGATGAGATACCGCCACGGTCAGGTTGAGCAGCCAGAGCTCATCGACCATGACCCGCCACGCGGCATAGGCCACGAGCGAGGTCGACGAGAAACAGCCGCGCAGGATCGCACCGGAAGCGTGTAGCTCGTCGCGCAGCGCACGTTCTGTCCATCCCGCGGGGTGCGCGTGTTGCTCCAAGGCGGCCAGGCTCGGCAGGTGTTGCTCGGCGAGCGTGACGGGGGACGGCCACGACGTCACGGACTCGCGCTCTCTGTTGTCGCGGCATAGCGGGCGACGATGCGGAGATCCGCTGCGGCGCGAAGTCCACGAACGTGCTCGTCGAAACGGGAAGCACGCCGCTCCTGGGTTGCGACCTCGCGAGCTGTTCTGAGACGTTGTCCGTCGGTAGCGTCAGGGAGGTGCTCTGGGTGTGCCCGCAACCAAGCACGCACGTCGTCGTCATTGAGCGGGGCGAGCGCGAGGAGCACGCCCATCCAGGCTTGTACCGTCAGGTCGCGCCGTATGATGTTCCGCAGGGTTTCCTCGTCAGCTCCAAGTCCCGTGAGCGAGGCGCGAATGGCGTTCCCGTCGTCAGCTCGCTCCTCGAGAGCGCGCAGTGCCCTGTCCACCTCCTCCTCGGAGGCGATCGCGCCGTCGCGACGCTGCGCCTCCTGCAG
>JBMTAX010000988.1:0-1386 GCA_049429145.1 Myxococcota bacterium | reverse complement strand
CCGCCTCATGAAACCGTCGTACCAGGGCCACGTTATCGACATCGAAGCGATGCATGACATAGAAGTAGTCATGCTGGGCCAGCCAGACACAGATGTCCTCATTGACCACCGTCTTCATGTTGGCGGGTACTACAGGAATACGAAACACGCGACCGCCTAGTTGCGTGCTGGCATCGCACTCTGAACGGCTCCGCACCCGACATTTGCGGGGCAAGAGCAAGACGTTGTCGTAGTCAAAAATCTCCATGCAGACGGAACTCCCAGGGTAGAAACACCGCCATTATCCCTAAGACAGCAAAACCATCCTAGGCAAGGGAGGGCAGTTCCGTTGCCGGCAGGAACGATGCTTCTACCGCCGCCGTGCAGCCGAGAAATATTTCTCCAGAAAGTCCTCGTCAGGCTGGGTCGTTGTTGGTGTGTACCTGTCTTCTGCGACGGGTCGGCGGGTCTCGGTCTTGGCCTCGGAAAACCCCAGAGGGAGTCTGAGTTGGCCGGCACGGGCCGATCGGGTCGGTATGCTGGGCGGAGCCGAGCGAACACTAGGAATCAACATGGCATGCCTCCTGCGAAAAAGTTGACAGAAATGCGGACATGAATTGCCGCACTCTGTACAAAGCAAGGACTACGCCAGGAATGCCGGAATCGAACGAAAGCCTCGAAAACGCACGCGCCCGCCGCGCACTGGCGGGCCTGCTAATCGGTACCGCGGAAACCTCTGCAGGAAGCGTCCAAGGGCAACGCGTCCCTCAAGGCGCGCCAGCGACATTCCGGCACAGAGGTGAATCCCCGACCCGAAGGCAAGGTGTCGATGGTGGGCGCGTCGCATGCGAAACGTTTCTGGAGCCTCAAAGACCTCTGGGTCGCGGTTGGCTGCCCCGATACACAGGGTAATCAGCGTGTCCTTCGGGATGTCCGTTCCAGAGAGGGAGGTGTCCTCCAGAGCCCGCCGATTTCCGAGCTGGTTGGAGCTCTCAAACCGCAATACCTCCTCGATGGCGTCGTCTATCGCGCTTGGGTCTGCAAGAAGAAGCGCGAGGGCTTCGGGCCAGTCTTGTAGGGTGACGAGGGCATTGCCGATGAGGTTGGTGGTGGTCTCGTGGCCCGCGTTCAGAATAAAGATGCAGTTCTGAAGCAACTCTTCTTCGGACAACAATTCGCCCGTACCCCCTTCGCCCAGAATGAGTCGCGTGAGTACATCGGTCTGTGGGTCACCGAGCTTGGCACGCCTTTCGGCCACGAGGCCCCGCAGATACGACAAAAAATCGAGAACTGCGCTATTGCCGCGTTGCATCTGGGCCTCGGAGAGGCTTGGCTCTAACGCCCCAAGAATGGCGAGCGACCAATCGCGCAGGGGGCCACGATCTCCGCGGGGCACCCCGAGTAGAT
>JBMTAX010000987.1:0-1388 GCA_049429145.1 Myxococcota bacterium | reverse complement strand
GATACTGCGCAGGGGACGCTCTTCGGTTGGAAGGCGCCCGAGAGTTGGGGTTGGGATCTCTCGATCGGCGGCAGAACTTTCAACCTCGACTTGGGTGGCCTCAGCCTGCCGATTATCGCCCTCACGGCGGCCGTCATCTTGCTCGGTATTTCATTCTTTCTGCGACAGACCGAAGCTGGTCGCCGCATGGATGCCGTGGGTGGAAACCCCGAGGCGTCTCGTTTGGCCGGCATTGATGTCAAGCGGTACCGGCTGGTTGCATTCATGATGTGTGCCGTCATCGCCGCCATCGCCGGAGTCGTTCTCGCTGCGGGACGAACGGGCTCGGCCGTCACCTTGGTTGGCAACCAAGGTTCGTACCTCCTCCAGGCCTATACGGCTTGCTTCCTCGGAGCTGTCACTCTTCGCGAGGGGGAATTTCACGTGCTTGGCACTGCCGTCGGCGTTCTTTTGATGACGGTCACTTTTTCGGGCCTCATCATCCTCGGCGTGCCCGGCTATGCACAAACAATCTCCAACGGCGTGATCCTGATTGCTGCTCTCACCTTTGCGGGCGTTGCCGGCTGCGCAGCGAGGCGAACGTAGGAGAGACGGCGGCGCCGGGTGTCGCCTCGACCCGGTGGTTCGGCGCCACACACTACAACAACAGGGGGAGTCGGATTCGAATGACCCAAGGAGGAAAAATGAGAAGGACAAAGAAAGCACTCGTGGTGCTTCCACTCGTCGCCATGACGCTGCTCTCAGCCTGTGGTGACGACAGTGGAGACTCCACTGACGACACCACGGCAACTGCCGACACCACGGCAACAGCGGATACCACTGCAACCGCCGATACAACGGCGACAGCTGACACCACGGCTCCCGCTGCATCTGACCCGTCCAAGGGTGAGATTCCGGAGGGCGGCGTCGAGGTTGCCATTGCCGGTGACGTCACGACATGGTCGGGCAAGAAGGTTGGCATCGCCAACCTCGCGCCGGTTCCTGGCGCCGAGCGCTGGTCGAAGCCGCTGCAGGCCTGCATCGAAGCAAACGGTGGAACCGTCGACTACCAGGATGTCGGTGGCGACCCGACCAAGCTTCCGGCACTCCTCGAGGGTTGGGCAAGCGCAAAGGTCGATGCCGTTTTCAACATTGGTATCGACATGACCGGCCAAGAGTCGTTGATCGCGGCGTTCACCGAGGCCAAGACCCCGGTCGTCACGTGGGGCGCAGGCAACCCTGAAGGTGTCGTCTCTCTCGACGCGAACCAGGAAGAAGATGGCCGCATCATCGGTCGCTATCTCGTCGAGAAGCTCGGCTCCGGCCAGGTCATCCTCGTGAATGCGAACAACCCGGCCCTCCAGAGCCGTGAAAATGGTCTGAAGGAAGTGCTCGACGCCGCGGGTATC
>JBMTAX010000986.1:0-1323 GCA_049429145.1 Myxococcota bacterium | reverse complement strand
ACGACGGGGAGCTGACGCCCAGCGCCCATTTTCCGCTCTGCGCTGCGACGCCGCTCATGCACGAGGGCCACCGCGGTGGCGCTGTTCTTCGACGTCGAGTTACAGCCCCGGCGGTCTCCCTCTTCGATCTCGCCGTAGGCCATGCACGGGGAGCAGTGTGCCTTTACGTCGCAGCTCGAGCACTTCGTCATGTCGCGGAAGCGGGTGCGGCGGAGCTCGTCGAAGAGCCGCGAGCGAAACCAGATATCCTCGATGCTGCCGTCGCGCAGGTGACCACCCGCCCGCGGATACATGGCGCAAGGATAGATGTTGCCGTCGGCCCCCACGGTGATGAGCTTCTGCGCGACGCCACACAGACCTGCCCCTTCGGTCCACCTGCCTGTTCCCCCACAGTCGGATTGCATCGCCTCGGGGTCGAGGCGGTCTTGTAGCTCGGGGCGCGCGAAGAGCTTCGTCGCCAACTCCTCGGGAGGTACCCGGTAGGCCGTGGGAGCCTCATCCCCGCTGATGCAGGCGTAGACCTCGGGGCTGAGGAGCAGCGACACGTCGAGACTCTGCGCCAGCGCCACCAGCTCGTCGAGGTGATCGATGTTGATCGTCATCACGCTCGTCTTCATGGTGGTGTTGACACCGCGCGCGCGAAGGAGCCGCATGGCCTCGACGCTGCGGCGCCACGAGCCCGGGATGCCCGTGAAGCCGTCGTGTACCTCGGCGTCGTGGCTGTAGAGCGAGATGTGCACCTCGCTGACCTTGAGTCGCTTCACCTCGTCGGCCTTCCGCTCATCGAGCAGGGTGCCGCTCGTGTAGATGCGCACCGCGAAGCGTTTCTTGCGGGCGAGGGCCACGAGGTCGAGGAAGTCGCGGCGCAAGAAGACCTCGCCGCCGCTGAAGGTGACGACGAGGACGCCGAGGGCCGCGAGCTCGTCGAACACCCGCTCATAGTCAGCGAGGGAGAGCCGCAGGTGGCTTGGGTGGGTCTCTTCGGATTCGTAGCAGTGGGCGCAGCGGAGGTTGCACTTGTTCTCCACGTAGAGGTGCGCGAAGCGGGGTCGCGCCGCGGGGGCGCGCGGTGCATCTGGCGCAAGGAAGGGCGCCGCCGCCCGCCCAAGAACGAAGAGAGAAGAGGTCACCCTGCCTCCGCGGCTCGCAACACCAGGTCGCAGAGCTCGTCGGACGTGGTCTCGAGGGAGCGAGCGACGTCGAAGACGGGAACCCGTTCGGTAAGGGCCACCACGTGTTCGAGGATGGCGCCACAGACGCTGGCATCAGCGGTGAAGTTGACGACGTGCCGCATCAACTGGGCGACGGACTCGGGGGTATGCA
>JBMTAX010000985.1:0-1389 GCA_049429145.1 Myxococcota bacterium | reverse complement strand
AGCCGGGCCGGCTTCGGATGGGGTACAACGATGGAAATGGCTACGGCGTCACGGCCCGAAACTGGAGGCACGAAGGCGCAAACTATCTTGCCTTCGGACTCCAAAAAAGTGGCGCGCATATTCTCGTTTCGCCGAGTGGCGGTCAGCCAAGTTACCTGGGAAAGTTCGACTGGGCCAACAGTCTCTCGGTGTCGAAGCTGCCGACTGCCGGCGACAAAATCTTGTTGCAGCCGGGCCAAGGTGGCTTTTACCTGGGCAACGGCGCCGTTCCTGTGATTGGTGCCAATCTGATGTCTCAGAACCTCTATGGAACAGGACCTGCGGTACAATTGAGAGGGGATTTGTTTACCTTGGGGGATGCAAGGGGCATTTTTGCTGACGACGATTTTATCTGGGTTGGCGATAGCTACGCCGGACTGGCGATCTTTGATGCCCGTGTTCCGGTGCAGACCTCCCATGTGACCACCATCTCCATGACCGGCGGGTACTTCCACCTTCTAGGTATTGCCGACGGTCTCGCTTACGTGAGTGACGGCGAAGAGGAGCAGATCGAGGTCTATTCGCTGCTACAGGAAGACCACCCACAGTTAGGAGCGTTCTCACTTCCAGGAATGGGCCTCAAGGGTGTCGTCGATGCAGTGGTAGAGGCGGGGTTCCTCTACCTCCTGATCGTCCAACCCGAAGGTGCGCCTACAGAGATATTGGTGGTGAATGCGTCTGACCCTGGCAATATCGAAATCGATCAGACGATATCATTGCTTGATGCTCAGGATTGGCGTTCCCGGATAACGGTGAGTGGCCGCCGCGTTTATGTCGGAGGGGATACCGTTCAGATCTTCGACACGCGCTTCAACCCTGCCACCTTGCTGGCTGCGTTTGTCCCGCGTAGCCGTTCGTTTCTCGTGCAGCCAAGCGGACCGTACCTGATGTCGCTGGGCGCGGATGTCGAGCGTCTCTCCAAGAGCCAGTAGCCCCGGGGTTGCCGGCATGGCGTCCCGCGGGGGAGCGGGAACGAGAGCAACGGGTTGGGCGAGGCCGAACGAGCGACAAGCCGGCCGGTGGGATGTGTTCCATGCGCATCGAGTCATTCGCTTTCCTCCGACGCACCGTCGCAGTCATCGCCGCGGTCAATCACACATTTCCCACCCGATAAGGCAAAGCGGGCCGATTTTCCCTGTCGGCTGGATTCCCAAGGAGGGCAGGGAGTCGACGGGCGTCGTGACACGGAGCCACGGAACCCGCAGGGAGCTCATCGCTGCTTCCGTGGTCCTCCCCACCACGGTCATGCCACAAACGCTGGTCATCCCATCCACGTCGAGGACCGAGAGGAGTTCAAAGCCGAATGCGGCGCATCCTACCATGTCCCTTGTCTCCGGCTGGACCTGAGCA
>JBMTAX010000984.1:0-1390 GCA_049429145.1 Myxococcota bacterium | reverse complement strand
GTCTGTCCTTTTGTTCGTTTGAACTTTCACCATGCGTTGGGCATGGAGAGCATGATCACGATGATCATCGCCATGAGGGCGACGAAGGCGATCCCGTCGAGGATGTGCCTCATGCGAAGACCCCCTCTTCTTCACAGGCCTCGAAGATGGCCCTCATTTCGACCAACTCGAACCGCCGTCCCTTGGTGTTGCGGGGGTAGGTGCGGATCACGCTCGACCCCGGCACATCCTTGTGGGTGAAGGCGACATTCTTGCCTGCCCTCTTCGCTGCGAGCATGAAGATCGCCACGTCGATGTCCTCTTCGAGGTAGACAGTCGGGACGTAGGCAGCGTTGACTGTGGCATAGCTGTAGGTGCTGATCTTCGAGAGCGTCAGTCCGACGTTCATCAGGTCAGCGAGGGGCACCTCAAGCCAGCCGTGCCCGTCGTCGTGGTGGAAGGTGTAGTTCATTTCTTTCCCCATATCAGGACTGTGCCAATGACCTTCGACTGCACGTCAGTCCGACCGAGCAGTTCCTTGACGAAGAAGAGTTCGAGGTCTTCGTGGCTCTCGAACTCCATCCGCTGGTAGGTCTTCCCCCGAGCGGTGATGGTGTCGTGTTTTATGAACATGGTAGCTCGGGGGGGGGGGGCCGAAGCCCCCCTGATCAGAACTCCCCGAGGCCTTCGCTGACGAACGCGGCGACGGCAGCATCGACAGTGGAGTTCTCGCGGGCAGCAGCCTCGGCAGCATCACGCGCTGCCTTGCTGTTGCGGAAGGCGGCACGCGCGGCCATCAGTTCGCGCATGACGTTCTGGAACTCATCGAGTTCGTCGTCGTCGAGGCCGTCCTTGAAGACGGCGCCCTGCACCGCCTTTCCGTCCTCGTCCTTGGCGGTCGACCACTTGCCGACGACCTGTTCTGCAAGGCGCTCGGCGCGGGACTTGTCAGCCTCGCCCTTCACTGCCTTCGCCAGCTTGTTCTCGCTGTCGATGTCGTGCGACTGCATGAACTCGGCGATCATGCCGGGGGTCGCATTGCCGTGGCCGCTGATCTCGAACAGACGGACGGCACCGACCGAGTTTTCGAGGTACCGCTTGACAGTCGCCTCTTTCAGGCCCGCCTCTTCGAGCAAGGCGCTGCGCAGCAGCTTGGATACTGCACGGGGCAGGTTGCCCTTGACGAGGCGGATCGGCGCGATGCTCGCGATGATCTCGCAGTAGGCAGCGATCTTGTGGCTGTTGGCGAGGCCGTTGTTCTCCTTGTTGGTCGCCTTCAGGGCCGTGATCTGGGCCTCGGCGTCGGAGACGACATTGATGGTGGTGGTCGAGATTTCGAATTGAGCAGCAGTCATCTAATCCTCCATGTGGCTGACTGTTGTCGAGGTTGGCCCTCGTGATGCCAGCCCCG
>JBMTAX010000983.1:0-1391 GCA_049429145.1 Myxococcota bacterium | reverse complement strand
GCGATGCGTCACTTTCTGTCGCGTGTGCTCGAGCGCCACGGACTGGATGCGCTGCAAGTGGAGACGCTGGAGGAGGCGCTACTTGTGCGCCTGCATCAGCAACACCCAGTCGCCGCCGTCATCTGCGACGAATCGCTCCGTCACGGCGATGATCGGCACGCCATCGAGCGCTTGGTTGCCGTGGTTCCTGCGATTCCGCTCGTCCCCTACGGCTTTGGTGCGTCCGAGGAGCGACGCGCTACCGGAGGTCACGGCGGGGGGCACGGGGCGCCGAGTGGGGTACCGCACCCCTTCGATGGCGACGCGTTTGCGGATCGCCTCTGGCGGGCCATAAGGTCCGCTCGGTCGCTTCGCGTGCCTCCCCCGGGTGGCGGCTCAGGGGGTGAGCACTCCCCCGATATCACACCCGGGGATGGCGGCCGCCACCACCCGTTCGACCAGCGCGACCACGCTTGACGGGAGGGGCGCCTCTGGCGCCCGCTCTTTCGCCTCCAGTACGAGCCGCAACACGCGACACTGCTCGGCGTAAATCGCGAGTAGGGCGCCACCGGCCCCCGGGGATGCCGCAATATCCTGCGCCAGGAGCTCCAGCGCCTCGTGCGGGTGGATGGCGGCCGGAGTCTCTTGACAGATGCTGATTTGTGACATACTAAGAGGCATACGAATTTGCACGAAAAAGGCAGCGACTGAACAGATGACGTGATTCCCCTGCCGAGTAGGTCGGCTGGGGGCGGTATAAGCATTGTGACTTCACCGAAGGGGCGCACTGTGCGTGACTTCGGCTCAAACCCTCGGAACAGCAGGGGCATCCGGACCCATGGCTGTGCTGACTGGACAGACGTCGAGCTCGTTGCCTCAGGCAGAGCTCCTCGCGGTCGCGCGAGGTGCTCTGGACGAGCACTGGGCGGTGGCTGCAATTCCTGCCGAACGCCGCGCGCTCCTGCTGGGGCGGGCGGACGAGGCATCCACGCTCGCGGGCGAGGGGCTCGGTGAGCCCATCGCTGACGGCTTGGCGCTCTTGGGTACCGCCTATGAACTGGCGGCTTTGGCACAGCTGGACGCGGCGCTCGACCATGCGCCAAGCGCCACCCGCGACCTCGCGCGTACTTCCATGTCGCTGGGTGCTGCCCGTGCCTTCCGTCTGGGGGCGGCGCTCCGCCCACCGCTTGAGCAGGGGGATGCTGCGGTATCGTGGGCGCTTCGGCTGGGAGCACTGGCGACGGTGGCAGGGCTCTCCGAGGCCTACTCTGAGTGGGGGCACGCCCGCGATGGTGTCGCCAGCGCCGTCGAGCGCTACGGCGAATCGCTCGACGCGCAACCCTGGGAGCAGTATGCCCGCGGTACCCTCTGGATGGCGTGGCTCGGGCTGCTCGGCGCCCCGCTGCGCGACG
>JBMTAX010000982.1:0-1395 GCA_049429145.1 Myxococcota bacterium | reverse complement strand
CACGCACCACAACCTCGGGTGGGGCGTCAGGGAGTCCGAGGTGGCGGAGAATCTTCCGAATGGTGGACGTCCGCTGCATGACAGCGCGCACCCGCATGGCTCCGTCGCGGGTGCGGCAGCGGTGGGCGTCTCACGACGAGCGGCCGCATCAGGCGCTGCGCTGGCAGACGCCGCGTGAGCGCTGAGGAGAGCGACTCGCCCAGCAACGACGCGCGGCATGAAGGCGACCTCCCAGAGAAATGCGAAAACCGAGGGCGGAGCCAGACCGGAGTGCTGGCGCCCTCGACGTGCGCCCACAGGGAGCCGAAGCCGCCGGATGGCGGGCCTCGGCCACAAAAGTCACACGCCCCCGGGTGCCACCCGCCATCACACCCATCTACGCCTTCGCGCGTCGGCAAGGCGATTCTGGAGCGCCGAAGTGTCTTGCGGGAGGGGGAACCCTGCGCAGAGTGCGACCCGCTACCCGCCGCCGAGCTTTGCCTTCATGGCCGCAAAGAAATCATCGGCGAGCTTCTCTTGCTCTTGCTCGCTCAACGTTGCGCTGCCCGCCCGCTCCTCGAAGAGCGCGGGAGCTACTTCGTCGGCAAAGCGCGACGGCCGACGGGGCACCACCTGGTTGCGACGACGACGGCTGCGGGCGTAGGTGAGATAGAGCACCCGCTGTGCGCGCGTGATGCCCACGTAGCAGAGGCGTCGCTCTTCGGGGACACCGCCTTCTTCTACCACCCGGCGGTGGGGCATCATGCCTTCTTCGAAGCCTACGAAGAACACCACCGGGAACTCGAGACCTTTCGAAGCGTGCAGAGACATCAGCGTCACGCGGCCGGTCTTCTTGCCCTTCTCGTCGTCTTTCTGTTTGTCTTTCTCCCGCTCTTTTTCCCGCTCTTTCTCGTCGAGGGCGATGCGATCGAGAAACGCTGCCAGCGGCGACTGCCCCTCGGCGATCTCGAGCAAGACTTGGCTCTCTGAGAGGTCGGGGCTTTCTCGCGCCTCGCGCAGCCGGTCAGCGAAGGCGCTCAGGCTCGTCATCACCTCTTCGAGGCTGTCGCGCATCTTCTCTTGCACCGCGAGGTCTGTCTCTCTCGCGATGACCTCGCTGTATCCTGCGGCGAGCACCGCCTTCTCGCATACCCCAGATGGATCGTCGTCGTGGTCGCCGCTGGCGAGGACCGCTCGTGCCTCCGCGAGGGGGCGGCAGAAACGTCGCAGCGCCTCGCGCTGGGCGTCTTTGAGGCCGGCGCCGGGTGCGCCATCGGCGCCGTGGGTGAGAACGTCCGCGCCTTCGTCGTGGGCCGAGGCGAGCACCTTCTTCACCGCTGCGTCGCCCAGGCCGCGGGAGGGCAGGTTCACGACGCGGCGCAGCGCCAGCTCGGTGTGTGGGCGGGCGATCAACGT
>JBMTAX010000981.1:0-1399 GCA_049429145.1 Myxococcota bacterium | reverse complement strand
GGAGGAGGACGACGACGATTCCGACGATCGGACGGTACCCGTTTACGACATCGAGCAATATGAGCGTGAGCGGCAGATGCGAGTCCAAGGGGCACATGGGGGAGCTGCGGCTCCACCGGCTGCGCCTCCGTTACCGACCACCGCTCAGGGGACTGGACTCCCGAGTACGGTGGGCTCCGATGAACAGGCGCGTGCGTCGGATCCGGACCCAGGGACGCGGCGGGCGGTGAGCATCCCGCCGCGCGATGCCATACCGGATCTTTCTCGACCCGAGCCCCCGGAAGAACAAGCCAACACCCTGCCACCCGACCTCGAAACAGGCCCGCCTCCGACGATTCCCGCGTGGGAGAATCCTTCAGGAAAGGCCGCGGACGCACTGGATGAAGGGCTCCGCTCGGTTGAATCGGTGGTTGGTCCAGATGGCGTTGTCCCTCGCGCTGCGCCTCAGATGATTCGACCTGCCGCTGCACCCGAGGGGGCTGGACTCCCTAGGGCACGTGTCAGGGAAACAGCAGCACCCCCTGCACCGGTTTCCGACACGTCCATGGAGACGCGGGCAGGGCTTCCTCACGCGGTGCGGGCACCGGACAGTCGGGGGCAGCCGCAATCGCAACCGAAGAAAACGCGCCCAGACACCGTACACACCGACAGCGTGACGTCTGCGCCCGTGCCCCCTCCTTGGCTCAGGCCCTTCCGCACTGTGATCGCGGCCGTGGTGGTCATGACAATCTTGGGGGCCCTCCTGTTATTCGCAGTGGAGGGAGAGGATGGCGCTCTCGCAGGAGGGCCAGGGCAACCGAAGATCATCGTGGTCCAAACGGAACCGCCGAATCTCGTACTGAAGCACAATGAGGTCATCTATCGGACGCCCGCAACGCTCATCGTGGTGCAGGGAGAGTCGACCCAGGTGCAAGTCACGCATCAGGGCGCGACAAGCACGTACGAGATTGATGTGCCGTTGGGTGCCGAAACTATGCAGTACAAAATCTCCCTCGTCCCCTGAGCGTCTGCCCGGGCCCGTGCCGCTCCCAGATGTTCTGCCAGCGGGCAAAGCGACGGTCAGGGTTTTGTGGGAGCAAGGATCCAGGCCTTTGTCTCTGGGCCGACGTCGGCAGCAGCCGCTTCTTCGGGGTCGAGGTGCAGAGCGCTGGGGGCTTCAGGTTCGAGGTGAACGACGACGTCATGGAGCACGCGGGCTCGGTCGCTACCTATCGCCATGGTCACCAAACTCGTTTCGCCGACGTGTAGCCGCCGGGCGTCTTCCATGGAGAGATGCAGGTGGCGCATCGCATTCAAGAGTCCTGCGGCAAGCACGACAGTGCCGCAAGGGCCCTCTAGGGTACATCCGGGAGTCCCCTCGAGCCGCGATGACAGGTGCAAGGGAGCCGCGATTCCGAGG
>JBMTAX010000980.1:0-1401 GCA_049429145.1 Myxococcota bacterium | reverse complement strand
AGCTGTAGGTCGACGTTTGCGACGAGCCCAAACGGACACTGGTCTCGGAGACAGCTAACATCGACGAGACCTACACGTGATCGCCCTGTGGCTCCGGGGCCTTGCGTACGACGACGTCGATCTTACTGCGAACGTCGCGGGACATGACGTCGGGCGAGACGGTGTTGTAGTGAGCCGGGGGCGTGCTCCCCCGATGTGAACGGAATCGCGTCTTTGCCTCGAGGGTCGCGTACCGCCTTGTCCATTGACGGGAGCATGTCGTCACGCCGAGGCAATGAGGGGCTTTGGCGCGAGCCCGTACGGGCCTGCGCCAGTGCCTCGGTCACGGAGAGGAGTTGCAGGAGAGGTCAGCCTGGCTCCCCGCGTGGTCTGACACCCAGCAAGGAGGCGCTGGTGGGGCGCCGCAAGTGGGGGCGAAGGGGTTTCTGGTCGCGGCGAAGGTGCCGGTGGCCGTGCCGTCGTCGTCAAGGTCGCCCGCTGGTTCTATCGTCGCGGTGCAGGCGCTCGCGCTCGTTGCGGGGAGCAGGAAGGTGTAGTCGATGCGGACCCCACCGGCCGGCGCGGCAGGGGATTCGAGGCTACCGAGGCTTGCTGAGCGCACACCGGTGCAGGACGTGGGCACCGCTTGGCTACACTCGGGGTTCCCCGCTGCCAGGTGGGTGTCCACGAGGCCAGCCGCGATGAATCGCCCGTAGGAGGGGCCGGTGGGAGGGTCGTTCAAGTCCCCGGTGACGAGAGCTGGCCCGCCGCCCGTGTGCTTCTCCTCGACGAAGCGCAAGAGCTGGATCGCCTCGCATTCCCGACGGGTGACCTCGCCCTCGGCAGCGCATTCGGCGGGGCATACCCACAAGGAAGGGTTCGTCAGCACGAACTCCGCGCACGGATCGTTGCCGCTGCCGCTTGCGCCATCGTTCCCCGAGATGAGGTGGGTCGTGAAGACATCAAGGACGCCAGCGGGGTGGTCGATGCGGGCGAAGGTAACCGATCGAAAGCCGATAGGATGTAGCGCTTGGTTCGCCACGTCGAGGATCGGGTAACGGCTCAGGATGTATTGGTCGTCGTCACCGTTGTAGCGGATGTACGCATCGATGTAGGGGAACGGACAAGCACTCCCTTGGGCTGCACGCAACAGCGGAACAGCCTCGTCATTCACTTCTTGCAGAGTAATGACGTCGGGGCAGCCGCTATCGACGATCCACTGAAAGAGGAGGGTGACCCGGTCGGCAAGGCGGCAAAAGCCAAGGGAAGCGCCGCAGTTATTTCCATGGAGAAGGTTTAGGTTGGCGCTGCGGATGTCGAGGGAGTTCGGTGCTGGCGTACCGACGCTTATGCCCGCGTCGTCGTCGATGCCCGCGTCGTCGTCGATGCCCGCGTCGTCGTCGATGCCCGCGTCGTCGTCGA
>JBMTAX010000979.1:0-1401 GCA_049429145.1 Myxococcota bacterium | reverse complement strand
GAACGTGCGGGTGAAGTCTCCAGCGATGAGACGACGGACTTTTTGTGCTCGTAGGTAGTAGGCGTCGTAATAGCCCGCACTCAGGACGTAGTTCCCGAGGAGAATGCGTCGCTTGACCTCGTCACCAAACAGTCGTCCGCGCGTCTCTTCGTACATCCCGCGGAGGCCCTGCGACTCACCCAGGCGCGGCCCGAATCGCACCCCGTCGTATCTCGCGAGATTCGAGGAGGCCTCCGCCGTCGCGAGAACGTAGTACGTCGGAACCGAGGCCTTGGTGTGGGGCAGCGAGACCTCCACAAGGCGAGCGCCTCGTGCGACGAGACCGCGCTTCGCGTCGTCGACGGCCCGCGCAACATCGTCGGAGATGCCGCTGCCATCGAGATACTCGCGCGGAAGTCCGACGCGGAGACCGTCGCAGCGCTCGTCTAGCAAGGAGGGGTAATCGGGCACGCTCCGATCGACGCTGGTGGCGTCGCGTTCGTCACGACCGGCGATGGTCTGTAGCAGCAACGCCGTGCCTCGCACATCTCGCGCGAAGGGGCCTACTTGGTCCAGCGACGACGCGAAGGCGACGACGCCGAAGCGAGAGACGCGCCCATATGTGGGCTTCATCCCCACTACGCCGCAGCACGATGCGGGCTGGCGTACAGAGCCCCCCGTATCGGTGCCCAGCGAGCCAAAACAGAGTCCGGCAGCGACCGCTGCTGCTGAGCCGCCAGAAGAGCCTCCGGGGGTGAAGCGCTCGTCCCAAGGGTTGCGGCAGGGCTTGTAGGCGCTGTTCTCGTTCGAGGAGCCCATCCCGAACTCGTCGCAGTTCAGCTTACCGAGCAGCACAGCGCCAGCGTCTCGCAAACGGCGCACCGCGGTACCGTCATAAGGCGGCACCCACCCTTCGAGGATGCGCGAGGCTGCTGTCGTCGTGGTTCCGCGCGTGACGAGGTTGTCTTTGAGGGCCAGCGGGACCCCGTCGAGAGGACCGAGTGCCTGTCCGCGTGCCCGTCTCTCATCAGAGGCCGCGGCCGACGCGAGGGCTGTCTCTTCGTCGAGCAGGAGATAACAACCGAGTCGCCCGTCGAGTTCATGTGCACGGTCAAGACATGCGCGTGTCGCTTCTTGGCTCGTACACGCGTTCGCCCCGAGGGTGGTGACGAGGTCCCCAAGAGAGATCTGGCTGAGGTCGACGCTGGGCATGGGGGTCCCTCACTCTACGACGCGCGGCACGCGAACGAGCCCATCTCCATATCCAGCTGACGCCGTCAGCGCACTGCGACCGAGGCACTCCATGGAGGCGACATCCGACCGCAGGGTCACCGCTTCGGCTGTCGCGTGGGTCATGGGATCGACCCCCTCGACGTCGATCTCTCGCAGCTGCTCAACGAAACCCACCATGCGCTCGAGGTG
>JBMTAX010000978.1:0-1402 GCA_049429145.1 Myxococcota bacterium | reverse complement strand
CGTCGGCGATGCCGCCATAGGTGGCGATGACCATTCCCTGGCCCAGCGTCGGCCCTGCGTAGCGATGAAATGCGCCCTCGACGACGCCTTCAATTGCAGACTCTTCGATGGTGCCTTCACACGGTACGAGCAGCACCCCCGCCGTGTGGCTGTCCGCGATGATGGTTCGCTTGACCGTGACAGGACTCAATGCGCAAACCAACCCCACACCGTAGGTTTCGTCGAAAGTAGGGCGGGTATCCAAGATGAGGGACCGTTCAATGGCAAGTCCGTTGCTGGCCAAAGTGGAGACGCCGCTGTGCTGACTCCGTCTCACGACGCTTCCGGTGACGACCCCCTTAGCAGCACGATTGACGCTTACCCCCTGTCCAAGGAGGTGGCCGGTGGTTTGGGCCATGGTGTCTGAGATCAGGGACGCGTCCACCGAGACGAGGGTGTTCCCCCCGCGTGCGTGGATGCCCCCCTCGACACTTCGGAGGATGGCGCTGCCGACGATGTCCGCTCTCGCGCCTGCGCTCACATCCATTCCACGACCAAGGGAAAGGGGCTTCGTTGCTTCGAACGTATCTGCGATGAGTGTCCCCGTCGTGCGGACCCACGTGCCCGGATCGGTGGCGAGAACGCCGGTCGAGCGATTTCGAACGACAGTGCAGTCGCTCGTTTCGACATCGGCTCCGTCGGAGACGAGGAGCCCGACTCCGTAGAGCTGGGTCGGGTCCAAGAGGGTGTCGGCGAGAATCGTTCGAGTCATGGCGGCGGTTGTGCCCGCCGCGATGCCGAGGCCGCCGCCGAAACGTTTGTCACTCTCCTGGATTGCCGTGTTCGCGATGAGGCTTCGGACGACGTTCAGGGAGCTTCCCTTCCCAAGAGAATGCGCGCCGTAACTTCGGTTGCCAACGACGGCGCTGTCACGAACCGTTGCAGCAGCTCCTTCGATCGAAGCGACACCAATGCCCAAGGCCAGATCGCTCGCCTGTGGCAACGTGTCGGATATCACGCTGTTCTCGACGGAAATCGTCGTGCCGAGGCCAGCAGCGAAGAGCGCCACGGCGCGACTCCTCAAGACGGCGCTTCGAAGAATGGTAGCGGTTCCGCCCTGGCGCACATGGAGGGCGTACCCCTGTTCCTGACTGTTCGGACGCGGCTGCGTGTCCGCGATGAGGGTGCTTTCGATGGTCGCAACAGAACCGGTGCCCTGAACGACCACCCCGAAGACCGCCGTCTTTCGGACTTCGGTCCGCCTCACCGTCACCTTGGCGTTCACGACGGCGATGCCGACGCCTGGTCCTGAAATGCGAATGCCTTCCACCACGACGTCCTCGGCGTTTCGGAGAAGTGCGATTGCCGGTGGTGTGGCTAGATTCGTCGTCCCGTGGAGCCCGACCATCGACGCACAACGTCC
>JBMTAX010000977.1:0-1402 GCA_049429145.1 Myxococcota bacterium | reverse complement strand
CCGCGGTGTACGTCCAAAGGGATACGACATCGAGCTTGGATGGTCCCACGAGTCGTTCGAGAGGCAGCGGCGGCCCATGGGTCGCTGGGTGGAAATTCGTGGTGCTCCTGCGGGCGACGGGTCATTGTCAGGTCCTAGCCAACCAATGCGTCGTGCTTCGCTGATTGCGCGGCGGTTGTGACCTCCAACACAGACCCCGCGTTTTGCCGAAGTCCATCGGTCAAATTGACATCGGATCAAAGGACGATGGTGGGCGCGTAGCGATACTGGATTTGGCTCGCGCAACCGACAGCAAACACCCCAGGAGGACCACCATGACCGCACCCATCTCCCGTCAGCTCCGCCGCAATGCCGCCGTTCTCGAGAACCGTGCCGATCGTCATCAAAACGCTGCAGAACGTGCCACGAAGGCTGCGACCACCGCTTCAGGTGAGGCGGCGAAGAGCCTTCGGCAGGCCGAGCGATTGTCGAACAGAAGTGAAGCAGCGAAGGCTTTGAGCTCCGATCTGTTCGAGAAGGGTGCCGCCCTTGGAGGACTCTCCGGGAAGCAGATCAACCGAGAAGCAACGCAAACAGCAAACCAGGCGGAGAGGCTTCAGGCGCGCGCCGACACGCTGACCCGCATCGCGGATTTGCATCAATCACAGGCAGCGTCACATTCGGCACGCGCCGAGAGAAGACAAGACCTCGCAGATGGTCTCACCGCGCGGAGCCAGGAAGTACGCCAAGCGGCTCGCGATGTCGGCGCCAGGGTGCGCCGCGGCCTGAGGGCGCAGGGCGAATGATCAAGAACAGCCAGCGGAGCTGTTTCAATATCACGAATCATTCTCAATCAGAGGGTCTCCACTGAGACCCTCTTCTTCTCCGGAAATAGGCATGCCCCACCGCCGTGGGATGCGATCACTTCGATAGATTCTCTTCGTGAGCGGCGAGAAGGATGTTCTTTGCCAACCACAAATCGCACGACGTGAATCGTCGCTTTCACCATTCCCAGCGAGAGAAAATGGCTCCGCCGTCACCTATTAAACGTTCGATTCTGCAGGGGGAGACCTTTCGTATTTTTGCCTTGGCATAGTGGTCAACTCACATCGTACCGCCTAATGCCCCAACAGCAATGGATTGTCGTGCCAAATGCCGCGATCTGCATCTCGCCCATGACACGCATCTCTTCTCGTGCGTGCTACGATTCATTGAGCGCGGACTCGCCATTCATTGGAATCGAACCGGAATCGACTGGCTCGCTGATATGAGTGGATAGATATGTTTTCAGCTATCTGGGGTTGTCTGGGTGGATGCCTCGTTCGGTCTCAAATCGCGTTGACCGCATAGGCGCACTGCGCCGTCCAGGCGAGATGGCGCCGACCCTCCGCTACGACTCGTCAGTACGGCGAGCTGCTCACCT
>JBMTAX010000976.1:0-1404 GCA_049429145.1 Myxococcota bacterium | reverse complement strand
CGTTGGTTTCGACGCGTCGTATGAGTTCGTGGGGAACGACGGTAAGCTGTTCTACGTCAAGACCGACAAGGATGCTCCGCGCGGCAAGCTCCTCGGAATCTCGCTCGACAAACCGGCACCGTCGTCGTGGACGACTCTCCTCGCTGAGCGCGAGGACAAGCTCGAGGGTGTCGCGATGCGAGGGGGAGGCCTGCTCGCGTTTTGGCTCCACAATGCGCACGACAAGGTCACGTTCCATAAAAAATCGGGTGACGAGGTGCGGGAGGTCGGTCTGCCCGTAATTGGCAATGTGTCTGGTTTTTCCGGTCGGTCCACAGACAACGAAGTCTTCTACGCCCTCACCTCCTTCACCTACCCATCCACCATCTTTCATCTCGACCTAAAGACGGGTGCGAGCACCGAGTATCGACGCGCGAAGGTCGACTTCGAGCCCGATGCGTATGAGACGCGGCAAGTCTTCTTCACTTCGAAAGACGGCACTCAGGTGCCCATGTTCTTGGTGCACAAGAAGGGCATCGAGCCGACTGGCGACCACCCGACGTACCTCTACGGCTACGGTGGCTTCAACATCAGCCTGCAGCCGACCTTCTCAGTGCCCATCGTCGCGTGGCTCGAACAAGGGGGCGTCTATGCGCAGCCGTCTCTACGGGGTGGTGGTGAATTCGGCGAGACATGGCACGAGGCCGGCATGCTCGAGAAGAAGCAGACCGTTTTCGACGACTTCGCGAGTGCAGCGGAGTGGCTCATCCAAAATGGCATCACGCAGTCATCGCGTCTCGCCATCGGCGGCGGCAGCAACGGTGGTCTCCTCGTCGGGGCCAGCATCACCCAGCGCCCAGACCTCTTTGGGGCGGCTGTGGCGCAGGTGGGTGTCCTCGATATGCTGCGATTTCATCGCTTCACCATCGGACATGCCTGGGTAAGCGAGTATGGTTCTGCCGACGACCCCAAGATGTTCGATGTGCTGCACGGCTACTCGCCCTTACACAATGTGAAAGCGGGTCAGCGCTACCCGGCAACCTTGATCACCACAGCCGACCACGATGACCGTGTCGTGCCAGCACACTCGTTCAAATTCGCGGCGACGTTGCAAGAGGCACAGGCCGCAGGTGGGCCTCCGGTGATGATCCGCATCGATACCAAGGCAGGTCACGGAGCAGGCAAATCGACGACGAAGCAAATCGAAGAAGTGGCTGACCGCTACGCCTTCGTGTTGCATGCACTCGGGGCGGCACCCAAACCCTGATCGAGGCGCCTGAAAATCGTTTTGCGCCGGAGCGCGTTCTCTTGGCGGGCGTCTATGCCCTCGGGAGAACGCGCTCAGCACATGGAGAGGACCCGCACCTGAACAGGGTGAGGCAAAATCGACATTCGTCGATTTGCGCACCCGGCTCGTTCTGCCGG
>JBMTAX010000975.1:0-1405 GCA_049429145.1 Myxococcota bacterium | reverse complement strand
CTCGGGCCGCTCGGTGATCGGCGTCGGACCCGAGCTGCGTTTGCACCAGTGTGGTCTGCCGAAGATCATGGCCCTAGAGCTGTTCAAGCCCTTCATCTACAACAAGCTCGAAGAGCGGGGCTACGTCACCACCATCAAGTCCGCAAAGAAGATGGTCGAGCAAGAGAAGCCCGAGGTTTGGGATATTCTCGACGAGGTCATTCGCGAGCACCCGGTCATCTTGAACCGCGCGCCCACCCTCCATCGTCTCGGTATGCAGGCCTTCGAGCCCGTTCTCGTCGAGGGCAAAGCCATTCAGCTTCACCCGCTCGTCTGTACCGCGTTCAACGCGGACTTCGACGGTGACCAGATGGCCGTGCACGTCCCGCTCTCCATCGAAGCACAGATGGAAGCACGCGTGCTGATGATGTCGACCAACAATATTCTGTCGCCTGCATCGGGCAAGCCGATCATCGTGCCGTCACAGGATATCGTACTCGGCTGCTACTACATGACGCGTGTTCGTCCTTATGCGAAGGGCACCGATATGGTGTTCTCGGGCGTGGACGAGGTGCGGGCAGCATATGACGCCGAGGTCGTTCATCTCCAGGCGGCTATCAAATGCCGTGTAGCTGGAAAGGTGGAAGAGACCACGGTTGGTCGAGTGCTGATGTATGACCTTGTCCCCGAGGTCGTCCCTTTCAGCATGGTCAACAAGGTGATGGGCAAGAAGGAACTCGCTTCCCTCATCGACCGCACCTACCGTCTCTGCGGCCAGAAAGACACGGTGCTGCTCGCAGACCGCATGCGTACCCTCGGCTACACCGAAGCGACGCGCGCAGGTGTCTCCATCGCCATGGTCGATATGGAGATCCCGAAAGCCAAGTCGGACATTCTCGACCGTTGTCGTAATGACGTCGAAGAAGTCCAGAATCAATACACCGAGGGTCTGATCACCAACGGCGAGCGACAGAACAAGGTCATCGACATCTGGTCGAAGGCCGCTGAGGAAATCGCTCACGAGATGATGAAGAACATCTCAACGGAGGAGATCACCAGCCCCGACGGCAAAGAGAAAAAGACGATGCCGTCGTTCAACCCTCTCTACGTCATGGCCGACTCTGGCGCACGTGGATCGACACAGCAGCTGAAGCAGCTCGCCGGTATGCGTGGTCTGATGGCCAAGCCGTCCGGTGAGATCATCGAGACGCCCATCACCGCCAACTTCCGAGAAGGCTTGACGGTCGGTCAGTACTTCACCTCGACCCACGGCGCCCGTAAGGGTCTCGCCGACACGGCGCTCAAGACGGCGAACTCGGGTTACCTGACCCGGCGTCTCGTCGACGTCGCCCAAGACTCCATCATCACGGAGTATGACTGCGGTACGCTCGACGGTATCGAGATCACGCCACTCGTCGAGGGCAAC
>JBMTAX010000974.1:0-1408 GCA_049429145.1 Myxococcota bacterium | reverse complement strand
AGAACGTCCCCTGGGACCAAGCTCTCGACGTTATCTTGAAAACCAAGGACCTCGATATGGAGAGCCGAGGCGGCATCATTCGCGTTGCTCCGGCGGCCAAGATCGCCGCCGAGCGCGCAGCGCGCCTCGCCCTCGCCGTAAATCGTCGCCAGATGGTGCCCACGACCGTCCGACTGATCCCCGTGAACTACGCCGTCGCATCGCAACTTGCGCCGCAGATCAAAGAACTGCTGTCTGAGCGCGGTCGAGTCACCTTCGACCAACGAACGAACGTCATCATCGTCGAGGACATTCGGGACAACCTCGACCAGGCGGAGCGCCTTGTGCGGACTCTCGATACGCAGACGCCCCAAGTGCTGATCGAAGCGCGCATGGTCGAGGCCTCCACTGACTTCACCCGTTCCCTCGGTATCCAGTGGGGTGGTGGTCTCTTCTTCTCCGAGCGCGGTGGTAACCCCACCGGGCTCATTTTCCCGAATAACGTCGGCATTGTCGGCGCCGCCGACAGTGCCGCGGCTGCGCAGATCCCGGGTATCTTGCCGCCTTCCAACTTCGCTGTGAACGTCCCCGCCGACGGTCTGACCACTGGCCTTGGCATGAACCTCGGCTCCATAGGCAACTTTGGCTTCCTCAACGCCCGCTTGACCGCCGCAGAGACTACCGGTCAGGCCAAGACCATTACGGCGCCGAGGGTCACTACCCTCGACAATCGCACAGCCCGCATCTTCCAAGGCCAGCAAATCCTAGTGCAGGTCACCACGCAAAACGTCATCAACACCACCACGGTCAATGCTCAGCTCAGTTTGGACGTCACCCCTCACGTCACCGCCGACGGCTCGGTGTTGATGAACATCAACCTGCAAAACAACCAGCCTGGCGCGCCCGTCCCGGGAGCCCTTCCGACCATCAACACAAAGGGCGCCACGACGGAACTGCTCGTCAAAGACGGCGACACCGCCGTGATCGGCGGCATTTACACGCGCAGCTTGACAGAGGGCTACCAGAAGACGCCCTTCCTCTCGCAGCTCCCCCTACTCGGGTGGCTGTTCAAGTCCTACCGTACCAGCGATAGCCGCAGCGAGATGCTGGTCTTCCTGACCCCGCGTATCATCAACCGCAGAAGCTCAACGCCGATGGCGCAGTGACGTGTCATTCGGCTGTGCGTGCACGGGTGTCCCGGACACGCTTGCCCCCTGGTGCTCGGTCTTTCCCATCTCGGGTCCACAGAGGTTCTCATGAGGAGTCTTTCGTCATCCCTTCTGTTCGCGTCTGCCACGGCCCTCCTCGGCATGGGCTGCACGGGAGCCCAGGGCATGATCTTCGTGTCGGGCGTGCTCCCCGTGCCGGCACCGCCCGAGTGCACCGCGCAAGCGGCCCGAGGCGTTGCGGCCCAGTCCCTGGGGCGCGG
>JBMTAX010000973.1:0-1409 GCA_049429145.1 Myxococcota bacterium | reverse complement strand
ATCAGCGGCTGGGCGATCGGCGATCGGGTGCACGTGAAACCTGCAGCTGACTTGGTGCCCACAGCTGACGTTGGCACTGTCCCGCCCACGGGGCCAGTCCCCTACGACATCGTGGACATCACGCCGAACGGGTCGCTCGTGCTCGACCTCGGTGGGGTGTACAACGAGGCGACCGGCGACGTGCTGTTCGACCCCTGCGCCACGGTGACCACCATCACCGCGCAAGCCCTCGCGGGCACGAAGGGTCTCGCGCTGGCTACGGCGAACCTGGTGGTCGAGGGCCAAGAGCTTACGGTGGGCGCCTCCTCGGGCGCGCAAACGTGTACCGTCGAAGCGATCAACGGGCTCAACATCACCTGTGTCGAGGACCTCACCGAGACCCAGGAGATTGGTAGCACCGTCTATGACGCAGCCTGCGGCCGCGGCCTGCGGGCTCCTGAGCGCGAGCTGTCGTCGCCCACCGACGAGACGCTGATCGCGAACACCACGATCACCACGGCCACCACCGAGCTGTGGCTCAAGACTGGCGCAGACCTGGGTGACATCGTGGCCGGCGACCTGCTGTGGATCGCGAACGGAGACGAGCTTGTGAGCGCCGACATCGTGAAGGTGGCGACGTTGCAAGACCAAGCTGCCGCACCTTCCACCGCGGCGCTCGAGCCATTCCTCAGCGATGATAACCCCGCCGCTGACAACGCCGAGGCTTATGTGAAGATCTTCGTCACCGGTGTCTCGGGTGCGCTCACCGACATCGACCCGACGGAGACCACCGTGACCGTGTACATGGACACCTTCACGTTCACCCCCGATGCGTCGCTGCTCGATACCAGCGGCATCGCCATCGAGGTCTCGACCCTGCAATAGGGTCTGCTCTCGTCCTCGCGAGGACAACCGCTGCGGTCTCTGGCAGGCCGAAGCGGTGAGCAGGGCTCGCCTTCGGGTGATCTCCTAAGCCACGAGAAAGCCACCGGCGAAAACCGGTGGCTTTTTCGTGTCGAAGCCGCGCCATGGGGCCGCCATAGCCATGCGCGATGGCGGCCACCGAGTGTTCCCCGCTTGTGCCAGCTGTGGCGAACGCCGCAGGCTTCGTTCGCTCCCGCCGAGTTTCGCCTCCATAGCCGCAAAGAAAGCATCAACGAGTTTCTCTTGCTCCCGCTCGCTCAATGTTGCGCTGCCCGCCCGCACCTCGAGGAGCGCTGGCGCCACCTCGTCGGCAAAGCGCGACGGTCGCCGTGGCACGACCTGGTTACGACGACGACGGGCGCGGGCGTAGGTGAGATAGAGCACCCGCTGCGCTCTCGTGATGCCCACGTCGCAGAGGCGCCGCTCTTCGGGCACGCCGCCCTCTCCCACCACCCGGCGGTGAGGCATCATGCCCTCTTCGAAACCGACGAAGAACACCACGGGGA
>JBMTAX010000972.1:0-1411 GCA_049429145.1 Myxococcota bacterium | reverse complement strand
CCACGTTTTTGTGCTTGGCGTTCGATGCGCAATCGAAACAGAAAGGCGAGAGCGCGTCGGCTCTGCTCGAAGCCGAGGACAAAATCACGGCCCAGGACCGCGGCTCCATGCCCCGCGACCACAGCAAACGCTGCGAGTGCCACGAAGGTACCGTACCAGCTCCCACGTGCCTGTTCGACGAGGCGGGTGAGGCTAGCCTCGGGGCGATACCGCAAGTAGGCGCCAATGATGTCCTCTTGCCAGCGACGCAACAAAGCGACGCAGATCGGTGCTAGGCCAAAGACCGCGATCGCCCGGCTCGTCTGGAACACGGCGCCATTCCCGAAGACACCCCGCATCACTTCGACCGCCATCGCTGCCAAAAACGAATAGCGAAGAATGATTCGCAGACTGCCGTCAATTCGAGTCTGTAGGGAATCGGAAAGCACCATCCTGCGACGGGTGACGCGGAGGATAAAGAGGTGGAGCAGTCCTGAGACGAGCCTGTAGCTAAGCGTCCATTCCGCAAGCTGCGCGAGAAGCGATAGCTCAGGTTCTGGCGCGATGGCCGAAAGAATCTCCGCGAGCCAGCGAATGGCGAAGAGCAGGAGCAGCGGTGGCGCGACCGTTTCCACGAAGGTCAACCCCGCGTCTACCGTTCGGGCATTTCCTGCGGTCGAGGTCCACCCCATCGCTCCACGCCGAGCCACGGCCCAGAGCCGAGGGGCCCGGCGAGAGATCCAAAACCACGCAAACAGGAAACCAAGTCCCATCGCGCCCGCCCAGGTCGCTTTTCCAACGTAGAGAGGGTCTTTCAGGCGCTCGACGAGATGAAGGGCCTCGTAATGTCGACGCTCGAGATGAAGCTGCATGCTCCAGTAGGCGTGACGAATTGCAGCTGTCGTGTTCGCAGCGCCGAGGTCACTGAGGCGACGAAGGTCGGCGCGTGTAGGCCCCGAGGCCATCGCCTGAGCATCGATGCGCAGCTGGTGAGCGAGAGCCTCATTCTCCCCAAGTCGGTCGAGAAGCAGGTGCCGCCAATATTGCCCACCATCGTGCAAGCGCCTTGCTGCTTCCTCTGCCGCTAAAGCGGCATCCACCAACAGGGGAACCAGTTGACTGCCTACATCGCCGGGTCCTGCACGAGGTGCATTGCGCAGCGCCTCCAAGGTCGCACTGACGCGCGCCTGAGTCTCGTCACGCCTGGTGAACGAGACGGATGGCAAACTCATGGTGGCCGCTGTCTGGAGGTTATCCAACGACGTGGTGTGCTGCTGGATCGCGGTGCGTAGGGCTGCATTCGCTTCGTCACTTCCCTCGGCCAGGGTGCGAAGTCGTTGAAGCGCTGCATCGAGCTCCGTTGCCGTGACTTTGGCCTCGGCCAGTCGCATCGACGCTGTCTCGTCGAGCGCGGCATTCGTGCGAGTGTAGG
>JBMTAX010000971.1:0-1412 GCA_049429145.1 Myxococcota bacterium | reverse complement strand
ACTGCCCACGCGCTGCGGTGCCTAAGGGAATGGTTCGAGCGGGCCACGGGCGCGGTGGCTTCGGGCTCTGTCGAGAAGGGGCTGTGCACCCCCTCGGCCGCGGCGGCCCAGCTGTTGTCCGCCTGGAAGGGAGCGCTCGTCGAGGTCGGCTGGCCCGGTATCACGAAGAGATCGATCTCCTGGGAGGCGTAGGCTTGGTGCGCCGCCAGCTCTCGTACGCTCATTGGCGCCGTCTCCTCGTCGAAGCTGTCGGGGGCTCCGGTGGGGAGCGACCGGACTGCCCGTTCGAGGGTGGCACGCTGATCCGCGATCGCCGTGAGACGCGCCCCCACCTCACGCGCGCTGCGCGGGCGCTGGTGTGCGCCCTTCTCGAGGCATTGCAGGAGGAGCTGCTCGAGATCCACCGGGAAACCCTGGGGCGCCGTGGCGCGTCGGCTCGGTGGCACAGGGGGGAGTGTGAGCTGCTGCAGCACTGCATCCCCAACGGACTCGTCGAGGTCAAAAGGCCTCTTTCCGGTGGTGAGCTCATACAGGACCATGCCGAGTCCGTAGACGTCTGCGCGGTGGTCGACGACGCCCCCCACCAGCTGCTCCGGGGACATGTACGCCGGGGTACCAAAGCCGCTGCTGAGGTCGGGCGCTTGCGGCTCGCCTACCGCGGTATCGACGAGCTTGGCGATGCCGAAGTCGAGGAGCTTCGCGACGGTCCCTCTCGTCGGGTGGCGCGTCAGCAAGATGTTTTCGGGTTTGACGTCGCGGTGAATGAAGCCCGCGTCGTGTACCGCCGCGACGGCTTCGCAGACCTGCGCGCCGATGCGCAAGGCATCATCGAGCGAGGGCGGTCCTTGCTCGCGCAGCAGCTCAGCAGCGGTCTGTCCCGACAGAAGCTCCATGACAAAGCATACGTGGCCGTCGAGCGACTCTATGAAGTCAGTGACCTTGACGATGTGGTCGTGCTCGATTTGGCTGATGGCACGCGCCTCAGCGATGAACCGGGCCACTGCCTGTCGGTTGTCGCTGAAGCGCCGCCGCAGCATCTTGAGCGCTACCTGTCGCCCGAGGAGCACGTGCTCAGCCCGGTACACCCTTCCCATACCGCCCCGGCCGATGACGTCGAGCAATCGATAGTTGCCCACCATGTCGCCCACCCGAGCAACGGGGCCCTCCTCGGCCAAGCTCCCCCCCAAGGCGTCGGTGCTCTCGCCCTTGGCGCGGAGCGGGGGCCGCAGCGGGCCCGTGTCATCGTTCGTCGCGTGGGCTTCCGGCTCCGGCCCCTTGGTGAAGACCACAGAGCGAAATCCTGGCGGGCGTCCGAAGCCCCCTTCGACCACGGCGGTCGGCTTTTCGTGGAGCGCCTCGCCGCTCTCTGTCGGAGGGAGCTTGGGGCTGGTCGGTGGTCTGGTGTCTTTCGG
>JBMTAX010000970.1:0-1419 GCA_049429145.1 Myxococcota bacterium | reverse complement strand
CAAGAACGCAGGCAGGGCGAAAACCCGCTGAAGAGGCTTTTCGCCTCAGCCTGCTACCGGTCAGGCGCTATCAGTCGTTGCAGCTGGGCTTCATCCTTTTGCTGGCGCAACACAGACAGGCGCTCGCCGAGGGAGGTCACTCGCGGGTGCGTTGGCGCAACTGCCTGCGCTTGTCGGTGGCTCACCTCGGCGGCGTCGAGAAGGCCAAGCGTCAGCTCCAGCTCGGCGAGCTCTATCCATAGGCCCACGTCTTTCGGGGTGCGCGCGGCGATCCGCCGTGCCAAACGGAGCGCGTCCGCGAGTTCTCCCCGGTGACGTAACACCACGAGCTTGGTTCGCTCGACGCGGTCGACGTCGCTGCGATTCTTTGCACGACGCTCGAGCTGCAGAAGCGTTTCGTCCACTTCGCCTTCCCTTTGCAGGGCCTTGAATTCCGCAAGGCGCCACCACAGGAGCGGCGCTAGATCTTTCCCCCGTTCTAGCCACGCGTCGCTCTCCGTGAGCGCGACATCTATCCCTTGGGCCAGCTTCTTCGTAGAGGCCGCGAGGGGAGCGTCGAGGCCGTCGGGGGTCTTTTCGCCCAATAAACGCGCGAGACGAACAGCGGCCCCCTCGCTATCGAGGCGCCGCAGCGCGAGCTCTACTCCACGGCGCAACAACGCGGTCGTAGCCTCGGGCAGCGAGCTCGCATCATCGAAGCAGGCTTGCGCTTCTTCGAGCCTCGCCTCCGAGACCAGCACCTCGCACATGGCGCCCAGTGCCCTAGCGTCATCGTGCGGGACAGCGAGGCGTCGCAGATGAGGGTCCTTGGTGCGCTGTGCTACCTCATTCACGAGGCGATGTTCATCCCCCCCCCTGGCCTGCCATGCGAGGCGGTATTCGAGCAACGCCTGCTGCTCGTAACCGAGCGCATAGAGGGCGCGTGCCGCCTCGAGGTGCGCACCAGGATGGGATGGTGCAAGCAGGAGTGCTCGGTTGGCCCATCCGAGGGCGCCTTGCGGATCACGCCGTCGACGCCGTTCAAGCGCAAGCGCGTAAGCGTACTGCCCATCGGCGGGGTGGAGGGCGAAGGCTCGCCCCACGACAGCTTCTCGTTGTGCTCCAGACGTGACGACGATGGCTTCGTCGAGTGTGCGCTGGTTGTGCTCCCAAACCGATGGCGTGGTTGCTCCAAGGAGGAGCGAAAACGTGACGCTACCGGTCATGGCGAAGGCAGGCTGGACGACAATGCCGCGCTCTCCCTCATTCAATGAGCGAGCCGCCGCCAATCCGAGAGCAGTCGCGAGGAGCGTGAAGCCAAAGAAAGTCTCCAGCACGAAATCGAAGAGATCGCCTGCGACCAAAAAGAAGCCTGCAGCGACAGGGCCGTGCACCTCTGGCCGCGTTGCACTCTGAGCGATTCGGGAGACCACAAACGTG
>JBMTAX010000969.1:0-1421 GCA_049429145.1 Myxococcota bacterium | reverse complement strand
CCGTTCCAGGAGTCGGAGCTGCAGCTGCATGGTAGCGATGGGGGTACGGAGCTCGTGGGACATCATTCGTAGAAAGTTGGATTTCACGCTCGAGGCTCGCTCCGCGACGTCACGCGCAACGCGCATTTCCTGCACGGTCCGTTCGAGCATGCGTCGATAGTCCATTTCTGTTGCGCCCTCGCTTGCAGGCGTCCCGTTGGTCGCGCGTAGAGGAGTCCGCCTTGTCGCTCCCACTCCATTGCGAACCCGCGCCAACAGCTCCCGAATTGGACAAGGCCACAAGATTACATCGCGCGTACCAAGTTCGAAAAGTGCTTGCCGTAACTCCGGACTCATTGACTCTGCGCACAGCATCAGCGGTGTCGCGGAGTCGTCCCCCAGAACACGCCAGCGCTGCAGCGCAGCGACGTGCGTCTCTGTCAGTTGTTCCACCGCGCAGACGACTCCGTCAGGTGCCGCAGTTCCCTTGGCGCCTGCGAGGGAACCCTCATCACAGAGAAGGAATGTCTGTACGAAAAACTCTTCACCGAGCCAATCGCCGAGCTCCCTTTGCCAGGGAGGTGACTGGTGCAGGAAATAAAGAAACGGACGCTCGCGCGTCAGTGTTGAAATCGACATAGCTGCTCCCCAAGCAAAGGCTACTCCCTCCGCAGATTCTGTCGAGAACGCGGTGACCTTTTGCGCCGAAATGCATCAGAGACCTCGTTGTCGAGGTAGAGACTTGCCGCGCACCTTTCGTTGCTCGGAGCGTGCTGCACGATTTGCATGATTTTTCGAACTGCGTTTCTTGAACGCGCAAACCCTGCGACCTGGGCCTCGTTGCATTGGCCGCGATCGCGGCTTTGCGCGCGCATCAGATTGGATCGGAACTTGATCATTGTGCGGTCTCATCCACAGGGGAAGCGTGATGACGACCACTACCCACCAAAGTCTCCACCATCGGGTGCCGTGGGCACTGTTTTGTCCAAGTCTTTGGGGTCATCGTTTCTCTGACGCTGTGGGTCCGTTGAGAAGAGTTGGGGCGGCAGAATCTTTCTAATGCCTCGCGAGACCAGGCCCGCGTCTCGTGTACTATGAATAAACATTGCGCTCGGGTGGGGGGCAGCACCCGGAGAATGCCACCGAGAGGTGGCCGAGGTGAACCTTGCGTATCTTGATCGCATCGCCAGATCGATCCCTTCAGGGACTTGCAGAGGAGTTGTCAGAAGCCGGTTACCGCATCGACTTGGCCGTGCAGAGCGCTGAGGGTTGGCGAGCACCCCCTGGGCCGAAGCCGAGTCTCGCCATCATCGACATTCAGCTCGGCGAAGAAGCCGCACGCTCATTGATGTCGTCGTTGCGCGAGGGCGAGGGCCACTGCGGCACTGTCCTCGCCGTAGAGTTCGTGACTCCCGAAACCTTGGGGGCGACATTGCGCTGGG
>JBMTAX010000968.1:0-1423 GCA_049429145.1 Myxococcota bacterium | reverse complement strand
GCAGCGTGACAGCGACAGCGACGGCGTCGAGGACGGTGCGGAGGTAGAAGCCGGTACCGACCCGCTCGCCGCGCCGATGCTGGGGGATGGTGGCCCGAGCACCCCGGGCGGCGACGAGACCCCCACCGATGGGGAGACGAGCCACATCGATGGGGGCACGAGCGTGCCTCGTGGAGAACTCGACGGCGGCGATGAGGAGGTCGGACAAGGTGGCGACGGGGGCAGCGATGCCGGCGCCATGGCCGGACAGGACAGCGGTGCCATCGCCGAACAAGACGCCAGACGCGGCGTCGACGCTGCGGTCGCGGGGCCAGGCACCGACGGCGGCGTACTGAGCGGCGGCTGCGATTGCGGGGCATCGACCGCCGGCGGTGTTGCACCTTTTGGACTGCTCTCCTTGGGGCTATGGCGACGACGACGGGGGCGAGCCGCGACCCCTAGCGCTGCTCCCCAGCGGCAAGCTCTGCCCCGCGTGGGGTGAAGTCGGGCCTGCGCAAGATCGACGAGTTCATGGGCCCGGCATGGTCGCGGGGCCGGGGGGATGGCGCGAGGGGAGCGGTCCGCCTAACGTCATCCGATGACGACCACAGCGCTTCTCTTCGTCTTCGGGGCTTTGGTACTGGGCGGTGCACTGGGCTTTTGGCTCGGCGCGCGTCCGGTGGGCGAGTGGAGGGCTCGCAGCCAGGCCGGGGAAGAAGAGCGCAAGTCTCTCGACGACAAATACAAGAATAATCTCGTCGAGCTCGAGAACGCCAAAGTGCGTGCGAGCCGCGCCGACGAACTCGAGCGGCGGCTCGAGGAGAGCCGCGACCTGAATGCACGCTTGCAAGCCGAGCGCGCCGGGCTCGAAGAGCAAAAACGCCAGCTCGAGGAGAGGCGTGGAAAGCTTCTGCAAGAGTTCGAGAATACAAGCGCGAAAGTCCTGGGGGCGGCACAAGAGCGTCTCCTCGCGGCCGCCGCCGAGCGAATGGGACATGCGGAGAAGGCGAGCGAAGAGAAACTGAAGTCACTCCTCGAACCGGTGGGGCAACGGCTCAAGGCCTACGAGGACCAGGTGAGCGCTCTCGAGGCGAAACGCATTGACGCCTTCGGTCAGCTGACCGGTCTGCTCGAGGCCATGAAGACGGGGCAAGAGGAGGTCAGGCGCGAGGCACAGCGACTCGGCAATTCGCTGACCAACGCCCCGAAGGCCCGCGGCCGATGGGGCGAGCGGGCGCTGCAGAACGTCCTCGAGCAGTGCGGGCTGAGTGAGCACACCGATTTCGACCTCGAGCACTCCCTCGATACTGACGAGGGACGCCTACGCCCCGACGCCATCGTCCGTGTCCCCGGGCAAAAGAAACTGGTGATCGACGCCAAGGTGTCATTGAATGCCTACCAAGCTGCATTCGAGGCAGAAGACGACGTCGAGCGGCAAAGGCAG
>JBMTAX010000967.1:0-1425 GCA_049429145.1 Myxococcota bacterium | reverse complement strand
GGGGGGGGCCGGGGGGGGGCACTTTGTCGTGGAAAAAAACCGCCCCGCGACCTTCCGCTACCCGCTGTGGTCGCTGCTCGCAGACTTTCGTCTGTGGTCGCTCATGTTGCGGGGTCAGCTGTGGTCCGGTGACCCTGGCAAAGAGTGAGTCTCACCGCAGCGCCTGAGCCCACCACCACGAGGGGTGGCGGCGAAGGCAAGCAGCGCTACTGAAGCGGCCCGCGCAGCTTCGAGGGCCCGCTTGGCCTCGCGAAGCGTGGCGCCGGTCGTCACGACATCATCTATGAGGAGCACCCGCCGGCCCGCAGCAGCCGGAAGGGCCTGGTACCTTCCGTCGACGCGCCTCGCACGCTCCGCGGCGTCAGCCGCCCGTGAGAGAGGGAGGTCGTGCCGCACGCACCGCAACAGCGGCTCGCAAGGCAGCCTATGGTGACGGGCCAGTGCCCACGCGAACTGTGCGGCGAGGTCGAAGCCTCTGAAGCGAAGGCGGCGGGGATGAAGCGGCACCCAGGTCACCACCTCGATCGCTCCCACGTCCCCCAGGCTCGATGGAGCGACTGCCCGGGCGAAAAGGTCGGCCAGCGCTCGAGCCGCACGTTCGTCTGGGCGAAACTTGGCTTGGCGCAGCGCCTCGGCGAGCGCTCCGCCGTAGGCGTAGGGCGCCGAGGCCGCGGCACCGGGCTGGGCGGGCGCAAACCCACCGAGACACCCTGCGCAGAGCGGTGCCCCTTGCGCCCGCCGGTCGCACACCAGGCAGAGTGCGGGCAAGGCGGCCTCGCGGAGCTGGCCCAAGGCCCTGCGCAGGAAGTCGAGGGCTTGTTGACCTCGCCGCAACATCCCCTTAGAGGACTCGGGCTCGTGCACGTCGAGCACTATCCCCTTCTTTCCTTGCGTTGGGAGCCAAGATGTTCCGTCCATCTGCCACCTCCACCACTATCCGTCTGTCCTCGCTGATCTTTGCGCTGGGGAGCGCTGCCATCAGCGGTTGCACCCCGGGGGGCTCTGGCTCCGACGCGGGTCCCAGCTCCGACGCGGGGCCAACCCTCGTGGAGGACAACGTTTGCCCGCAGGGAAACGGCGGCGCCTACAGTGTCTGCCAGCTGCAGAATCCCAACTCACCGAACCGCCCCACGCCGGGAGCGCAGGTGTCGGTGAAGAGTGTTGTCGCTCTGAGCGACGTCTATGACATCACCGACTCGCTGCAGGGGGTCTTCGTCGCTGACGTCCCCCTCGCGACGTACGGGGGCATCCTCGTCACCTTCGCGAAGAGCGAGGGTTTCACCGCGGTTACCGGTACGCTTCTCGACGTCGAGGGTACTTTCGATAGCTTCTCCAGCGGTTCGGTCGGCTCCGAGGAGCGCCTCAAGGCCACGTCCGTTGTCGCCGCGGGCGGCACGTCGGCGGTAGAGGCGATCGACGTCGCCG
>JBMTAX010000966.1:0-1427 GCA_049429145.1 Myxococcota bacterium | reverse complement strand
GACGTCGACTCCCTCGAGGTCGCCGGCGACGGGGTCGACGTCGCGCGGCACCGCGATGTCGACGAGCAGCAAGGGGCGATACCGCCGGCGCTTGACCGCAGTCCGTATCATGTCGCGGGTGATCACGAAGCCAGGCGCGCTCGTGGAGCAAAGCGCGACGTCAACCTCCGCAAGCAGCACCGGGAGTTCAGACCATTGACGGGCGACGCCGCCGAATGCGTCTGCGAGCGCTCGGCCTCGCTCGAAGGAACGGTTGACGACGATGACCCTCGCCCCGCGCTCCACGAAGTGACGAGCGGCGAGCTCCGCCATCTCTCCCGCGCCTACGAGCAGACAGTCGCGACCCGCGACGTCGCCGAAGATTTTTCTCGCCAGCTCCACACCGGCGTAGCTGACACTCACCGCACTCGCCGCGATGGAGGTTTCGGTGCGCACGCGCTTGGCGACGTTGAACGCGCGATGGAGGGCTTTGTTGAGCACTGGGCCCGCAGTGCAAGCACCCGTAGCCTGGAAATACGCGTCTTTGAGTTGGCCGAGGATCTGGGGCTCACCGACGACAATGGCGTCGAGAGAGGCGCCGACGCGAAAGAGATGGTGGACTGCATCCTCACCGATCAGGCGGAAGAGATAGTCGTCGAGTCGCCCTGGTTCGAGCCCGTGGTACACGTGCAAGAAACGCCCGAGCTGGAACGGCGCAATAGCGGCGTCACCCGCGACATAGAGTTCGACCCGGTTGCACGTCGACAGGATCATCGCCTCTTTGACGCCCTCGACGCGCGCCAGTTCGACGAGCGCCTCGGGGAGGCGCGCGGCAGAGAACGCGACCTGCTCCCGCAGCTCAACGGGCGCGAGGCGGTGATTGAGCCCGACGCAGAGGAACTGCACGGCGCTCATGCGAAATCCCCCCCGTGCCGGGTGTGCGTCAGCCAAGCCAACGCGGGGATGGCCGCGAGAACGAGCACCACTGCGACCAACGTCAGGTACGCTGCCCGCCTACCACGCCATCCCACGGTGACCCGAGCGTGCAAGATGGCGGCGAAGAGGCACCAGGTGAGCAAAGACCAAGTCTGTCGAGGGTCCCAGCTCCAATATGCGCCCCACTGTTGTTTCGCGAAGAAGGCGCCCGCGACGATGCCGAAGGTCATGAGCAACCACCCGAGCACCAACAAGCGATGGACGACCTCGTCGAGCAAATGCAAAGGCGGCAGGTTGCGGAACATGACGCCGAGACGCTTGGTGCGCAGCATCCTCTCCTGAACCAGGTAGGCCACAGACGTCACGCCCGCTACCGCGAGGAGCGCGTCGGCGCCGATGGCGAAGGAAAGGTGAACGGGCAGCCACGCAGAGCGGAGACTCTCCGGGAGACCGCTGCTCGGCGCGTCGAATGCGATGGAAGCCGCCAAGGTGACCAGGGCCAGTGGCGTCGC
>JBMTAX010000965.1:0-1428 GCA_049429145.1 Myxococcota bacterium | reverse complement strand
CACCCAGCTGACAATGGTCACCCATTTGCCCTTCTCGAGGTCCTTGTAGTGCTGGAAGAAGTGCGCGATTTGGTCCGTGAGCGTCGTCGGGAGATCTTTGTAAGACTTTACGCCCGAATAGAATGGGTGCAGCTTGTCCACAGGCACGGCGATGATTTTCTCATCGTCCCCAGCCTCGTCCTTCATGAGCAGGGCACCAACGGCTCGGCGCGCACGATGGCGCCAGCGCCAACCGGACTTGGCTCCACCACAATCACATCCACCGGGTCGCCATCCCCTGACAACGTGTGCGGAATGAAGCCGTAGTTGCCAGGGTAGAACATTGCCGTGTTGAGAAATCGGTCGACCCGTAAGGCGCCCGACTCTTTGTCGAGCTCATATTTCACAGGAACGCCGCCCTGAGGGATTTCAATCAGTACATTGACGTCGTGCGGGGGATCTTCACCGATGCCGATTTTATTGATGTTCATGGCGGCTCCTGCCAGGCGACGTACTTGTGTGCTGCGTGACTTGCTGCGCGCACTACAGGTACCGTTTTTTCCGGCTGAGACAAGAACCTCGTGGTGGCGTAGCCATGGCTTTGCCGCCCAGTGGAACGTTGCAGCAAGCGTGACGCGGCTCAGAAAGCCATGCGCACCGCGAGCCCTACATCCACGAGTTCGTTGGCAAGGGTGAGCCCGTCAGCGAGCTGGGGCACGCTCGGAACCGGAGGCAGCTCGATCCCCAACTTGAACTCACCCACCTGGCCCCAGTGGCCAACCACGAAGGCATTCACGGTGACGTACTGGAGCAAGGTGTACTGGGTGTCGAACCGGGTCAGGAAAGACCTGTCAGAGAGGTTCCCGAGGGTGCTCACAATGAGCTGCAGGTCGTTCAGCGACAGCGGTGAAGGGGCACTGGCATACACCGCAACGTAGTGCTGGCCCGTGTAGAGCGGTACGAAGCCACCATTGAGAAAGAGGAACGGGTAGATTTCGGCCGAGGGGTAGCCCGCCTGGTTGAAGAAGTATTCAACACCGAAGGCGAGCGTGTCGTTGTCGGTGTACTTCACCTGGGTCTCCGCGCCGAACACGCCTTCGAAGAACCAGCGGTCGTCGGTATCGACCTCGGTAGGGACGGTACCGTTGGCGAAGTCGAGCTCCCCTTCGAAGAGCTTGCGAGAGAGCCCGCGGGTGAAGATTCCTTCTGCCTTCACATCGAAGATCCACACGCCAGCAGACGCGTCGGCCCCGAAACGCAAGGGAGCATCTTTCTTCACGAGAGAACTCAGGGCGAGCTCGGTGGGTCCGACAACAAACTCGCCACGAGCGGCGAAGCCGGTATCGCTGACGTCGTTGACGCCACCCAGCAAGCCGATGAGGTAGAGGTTCCAGCCGAGCCTCTCGAGGGGGAAGTGAACTTTCACGAGGTCAACGCCCACGCGCTGGT
>JBMTAX010000964.1:0-1428 GCA_049429145.1 Myxococcota bacterium | reverse complement strand
CGTTCACGGTCATCGTCATGGACGGGGACGCTACCACCGGCGGCCCTCGACTCAAGACGAGCCTTTGGTTTGGCACGGAGGCCTCCTGCTTCAGGCACAGCCGGCAACGGCAAGGAACCCCGGGCCCCCGTGAACCCCAAGGGCGTGCTATCAAGAACGAGAAGGAGGGAAGTCTTGGCTTTCGACCCCTCGCGCATCCCAGAAGACGCCGTAGGCACCGGGCAACTCGATGCTGACCCCCTCTATGCGGTGCTCAGCGCGCTGCACCGCAACCAAGCCACGGGTCGCCTGACCCTGATGGAAGCTGCGGGCGAGAATCATATGTACCTCATGCAGGGGCAGCCCGTGGGCGTGCAGTTGGCCGCGCGCATCCATCCCCTGGGGCAGCTTCTGCTCGAGCTCGGCATGGTCGACGGCCGCGGTTTTCTCGCGGCTCAGCGACTCATCCGTGCGCAGATGCGGATGCCGGCGCAGGTCTTCAAGGACCTCGGCTATCTCGATGACGAGGGGCTTCGACACGTGCTGGGGCTACAAGCCCGCCGAAAAGCGGAGTATTTCTGCGGGTGTGCCGCCCGGTCGTTCAGCTTCTCCCGCGGACTTACGCACCTGGCGGGCTTCACTGCCACCCCCTTGCACATCGACGCGGTGATCTTCCTCGCCTTCCGACAGGGACTCGCCCCCTCGACCCGGGATGCCGTCATGCAGCGACTCCGGCAGCACGAGGTGCGGCTCGGGAGCACTGGCGGAGTCCCCCTGCCGGCGCCCCTTGAGCTGTACGGGTTCGGTCCCCCCGAAGAGCGCTTCCTGCTGCGTCTTGCCAGCGACTGGCAGCGGGTTCGTGACCTCGAGGAAACGGGCACTCTTCCGGCAGACGAGATCGCGATCTTGCTGCGTCACCTCGAGTTCAGTGGGCGCCTCCAGCTGCGGTCTCCTCAGGTTGTGGCTCCCACCGATGCACTGACGGCACCGACCGACGACGAAGTCTTCGCCAACATCAAGACTCCGGCAGCGCGGGCAGCCGCGGTCCCTGCCCCCTCGGTTCGGCCGGCCCCGAAGTCACCGTCGCGAACGCCCGCGCCCGCACTGCGCGCAGAAGCGCCCGTTCCCACGGTGAAGAAGAAGAAAGTGCGGCGCGCCACACCAGAGCCGTCGGTGGGCTCGAGTGCCATCAGCGAGCTACGCAGAGAGAAGACCCAGGTGGGCCCCCTGCCATCGATCGTCATTAACGACGATTGACGTCGAGGGCAGCGCAGAGAAGTGGCCGTCGCTAGGTTTTCGGGAGATGGCTCGTACGCAAGACACAGCTTCTGCGTCGCAGAGGAGACACCGAGCGCGCCGAGGTCTCAGCCCGCGCATGGTGCTGCACGCGGGCGCCGTAGTTGTGGGATGCCTGTCGCTGGTGCTCGTCGGTGTGGCGTGGTGGTCGTT
>JBMTAX010000963.1:0-1431 GCA_049429145.1 Myxococcota bacterium | reverse complement strand
GGCAAATGTTCGGTTTGCTTGCACTCGCGTGGGCATGGCTTTGCGCCACTGCCTTCCGCGCGGAGGCGAGCGTTCTTGTCGACGACACTTCTCGCGTGCAGCTGCGGTGGGCGGCAGCCTTGTTCACCGCGCTACAGAAGCTGTTTCGCTTATCGGTGCACATCGAAGGCAGTGAGGCCCTGACCCACGGTCCCATGGTGTTACTCGTTCGGCACGCCAGTATCATCGATACGCTTTTACCGACGCTGTTCATCGCTCGCCCGCATGGCTACCGGCTCCGCTTCGTCTTGAAGGAAGAGCTCCTTGAGGACCCCTGCATCGACGTCGCTGGACTCCGGCTGCCGAATCATTTCGTCCGTCGAGGGGGCGAGCGCACGACGGCGGAGCTGGATGCCATCCACGCTCTGGCCCGTGGCCTTGGCCCGGCAGAGGGCGTGTTGCTCTACCCTGAGGGGACGCGCTTTTCCCGCCACAAGCAGCGCGCTGCCATCACACACATTGGCCGCGATCAGCCTGAGCTGGCGCCATTGGCGTCGAGGTTGCGGCGCGTGTTGCCCCCCAAGATCGCTGGCACGAGCGCCGCCCTCGACGGCGCGCCCGATGCTGATCTCGTCATCTTGGCCCACAGCGGCCTCGAGGGCTTCTCGACGGTGCAAGACATTTGGAGCGGGGCTTTGCTCGGGAAGACCATACGCTTGCGGCTGTGGCGCATCCCACGGCACGAGGTACCAGCAGAAAAGGAGCGCCGTACGGCGCTGCTCTACGAGCAGTGGTACCGCGTCGATGAGTTCGTCACACACCATCTCGAGGAGAACCTCTCCCCATGAATCGACATCTGCTGCACGGGCTCGATCTGTTGGCCGAACTCTCAGTCGTAGGCAGCTTCAGTCGTTACGGCTATCGGCTGCGACAGCGTGGCTTTTCCCCGCATGACCTCGATATGGACCTCGCCCGAGGGGTCTACGTCGTCACTGGTGCCACCTCGGGCATCGGTCTCGCGACAGCGCAACGCCTGCTCGATCTCCGGGCCACCGTCGTGATTGTGGGGCGGTCGGCCAAGCGCCTCACCGAGGCCTCCTTGCACCTAGGGGGCAGGGCACTCGTTGAACAGGCGGACCTCTCGGATCTGGAGCAAGTGAACGCCCTTGCCGATCGTCTGTTGAGGCAGTTCGATTCGCTACAAGGGCTCGTCCACAATGCAGGTCTACTCGTCGACGAGAGAGTCATTACTCCGCAGGGACATGAACAAGCTTTCGCCACCCACGTTCTCGCCCCCTATCTGCTCACCCAGCGATTGTTGCCGCATCTCGCTGCTTCTCCTCATGGCCGGGTAGTGTTTGTGTCGTCGGGGGGGATGTACACCCAGCGCCTCGACCTCGAGCGTTGCCAGGCCCTCCACGGCGCTTACGACGGCGTGGTCGCCTATGCGCA
>JBMTAX010000962.1:0-1433 GCA_049429145.1 Myxococcota bacterium | reverse complement strand
ACCATACACGCTCACCGCTGGGAAGCCTGGTCACTCACCGCGAGAACAACCATGCACGATGACCCAAGGATGCATTCCCCGGCGGCAGAACGAAACAAAGCCCCGATTCTCGACGTGCTCGTACAAGTGCTGCCGCCTCGTGGCCTCGTGCTCGAGCTGGCGAGTGGGAGCGGGCAACACGCGGTTCATTTTGCGCGGGCTTTGCCTTCGCTGGATTTCCAGCCGAGCGAGATAGATGGCGCGGCTCTCGCGAGCCTACGCGCTTACGTCGCTGAGGCGGATCTGCCGAACCTGCGCCTACCGCGCAAGCTCGACGTGGGCCAAGGGCCGTGGGGCATTTCTGCGGTGGATGCTGTGCTCGCCATCAACCTCATCCACATCGCGCCCTTCACGGTGACCCACGCCCTCTTCGATGGTGCGGCGGCATGTTTGCGCGCAGGCGGTCCGCTCGTTCTCTATGGACCCTATCGACGAGCCGGGGCTCATACTGCACCGTCCAATGTCGCCTTCGATGCTGCGCTGCGTGAACGCGACCCTCGCTATGGAGTGCGCGATCTCGAGGAAGTCGCCGAGCTCGCTGCCGCCCGCGGGTTCTCGCCCCCTACGGTGGTTCCCATGCCCGCCAACAACTTGACGGTGGTCTTTCGCCGCATCGAGCAGGTTCACGTCGGTACCGCGCAGGGTCAATCTCTTCCAAATTGATGCGGCACGAGGAGGCTGAATGGTGCGTGGGGCGTGGTGTTGGCCGCCTGTCGGGCGATCGGCTGACGATCAAGCCTCTTCCGTCGGCTACAACCTCTCCACGAGGATTTCCCAGGCAACGGAGAGATTCCATGGTCACCCGTGGCACCAAGCGAAGCTGGAGGCTCTTCCTGCCTGATGGGCAGGCGGTTCCGCTCGGTGAGCGACGGCCCCGTGAGACCTGCCGGGTACTTTATCGCGGCGAGGTCTTTCGAGGGGTGGTCGAGGCCCGCGCCCAGCGGCCGGGCGGCCACGAACCCCGCCTGCTCTTCCTCGAGGAGGGCAATGCGGAGAGGGCGCTCCCGACGAGCGTAGAGAATCGCCCTCGACATGGGCACATTCCGGCAGCCTCGCTGGCGGAATCCATCTGCGAACGGGCCGATCCCGTGCTCATCCCTGAAGCGAGACCTGCTCGTGGCAGCGGCCGGTCGTTGGTGCCCCAGCTTGACCCTGACTCGCTCTTCTCTGACGAGGGTGAGCCTGTCGCGGAACCCGCCTGGGCCTCGGCTGACGAAGTCCCCGCGGGCGAACTTCCAGCGCCCCCCGTGGAAGAGGAGGACAGCGCAGAAGCTCTCCCGCCTCCCCGCGCGACGTCCTCCGTGGCATCTCCTCCCGCGCCGGCGGCCGTCGGTGCCAACGACGAGGACGACGAGGACCTCTCGCTGTCAGACCTCTCCGCCGTAGGTGGTCCG
>JBMTAX010000961.1:0-1434 GCA_049429145.1 Myxococcota bacterium | reverse complement strand
GCGCACCGCGCTTCGACCTCAACCGCAACAAGCAATCGAACCTAGCTGACGTCGTGGCGGGTCGTGAGCCCTTCCCCCCGCCGCGCTTCATCGATGTGGCGCCCACGACACTGCAGTTCCCCTCGGGGATTCGCCTCGGCGACTTCGCCCGGCAGGTGATCGTGGTCGAAAACCCCGCGGCGCGCCCCGTGAATGTGCGGGCGAGTCTGGTGGATGCGCCAGGGGCGAGCCTCGCGCGTGTCGACGTCATCGTGCGCGAGGGAGAGGCCGAGGACGACGCGCCGCGGGAGATCGAGCTCGGGACGCTGCAGCCCTACGACGAGGCCTTCCTCGCGGTGTCGTTTGCCCCCATCAATGAATACCTGATGACTGGCTCGGTGTACGTCGTGGCGTACGACCCCCTGTCCCGCACGGAGCAGGCTGCGCGCATCAAGATCATCGGGAATGCCGAGGGGAGCCTGCAGCCACCCGACGACACCTATGCGCCGGCCCCTCTGACCGAAGGAGCAGCCCTCGGTGGGTACACGGGGCGCGTGCAGCGCTTCCCCACCGCCAATCTCTTCAACGGCCTCGCCGTCACTGACGTGGAAGGCGCAGAGGCGCGGGAGAGCGGCTTGAAGGCAACGGGGCAGCGTCTCACAGCGTCGTTTACCGTCAGCGAGCCCGACGACACCGGGGCACTCGTGACCCGCACCAGTGAGGAAAGCGTCGCGGCCGACGCCGTGTTCCTGCTCGAACTGCCGGCGAAGAACCGCTTCTCGTTGGGGCTCGGTGACATCGCCACCGACATGAGCGTCGCGGTGGTGGAGCTTGGCGAGAACGACGCCGTGGTCGCCGATGGCGCTCGCAACTTCTTGTCGGACCGCGGCGACGACAGTCCCGAAGCTCTCGAGCTCTTCAACGACAGCACGAGCCCGCGGCGCTTGCTCGTGGTGCTCGGCCTCGTCGAGACCGCAGCCACCGCTGAGAATGCAGCGGGTGCGCTCTCCTCGGGGGGGGGCCAAGCCCTGACGTTGGCCCTCGAAGAAGCGACGCCCTTCTCGCTGACAGGGCACCTGTCGTCCCCCACGGAGATTCTATCGGTGACCCCCACCGAAGGCGCCATCGAAGGGGGGGCCTCGGTGGTCATCGAGGGCCTGGGGCTTCACCCTGAGGCGACGCTGCTCTTCGCGCATAGCCCCGCCCTCGATTGCACGCACCAGAAGCTCGACGACGACACCGACCGCCGGCGCTTCTCCGGCGTCCTGGATGCCGTTGCGGTTCATGTCGTACCAGATGCGGTTGCCGATCTGGAGGGGTGCGGCGTCGCAGATGAGCTCGAGGTCACCCATCGACACCGACTTCTCGAAGGAATCGACGTCACCGCTCGTCAAGCGGACCCCCGCCCCGTTCATGGAGCCGTCCGTCAGATTGAGCCAACGCACGCCGTTCGAG
>JBMTAX010000960.1:0-1435 GCA_049429145.1 Myxococcota bacterium | reverse complement strand
TCTTGGGCACGAGCTGAGCGTGGGCATCGGGGGCCGCGCCAGTGTTCACCGAGACGTAGCCACCGGCGGCAATGATGCGGTCGAACGCACTCCGATCGACGACGAGGTCCCGCACCACGGGGAAAGCGCGGGCACGCCAAGGCTCGATGACGATGGTGTCACCGTCTTGGAAACGCCGCATGTGCAGCTGACACGTCGTCGTCCCGTGATCTGGGCCGTGGGGGCGGCCGTTGATGTAGAGCGAACACATGCCACAGATGCCCTCGCGGCAGTCGTGGTCGAAAGCGATGGGCTCCTCGCCCTTCTCAGTGAGTTGCTCGTTCACGACGTCGAGCATCTCGAGGAAGGACATATCGGAGCTGATGTCACGCGCCTCGTAGGTCTTGAGAGCGCCCTCGGCGCCGCGCTTCTTTTGGCGCCAGACCTTGAGGGTCAGGTTCATGGTTCTGCCGGAGGTGCCACCCATGTCGTCGTCCTCGTGGTTACTTGTAGCTGCGCTGGGTCAGCTTCACGTTCTCAAATTCCAGGGGCTCTTTCGCGAGGGTAGGAGCCTTGTTGTCGCCCTCAAAGAACCACGCGGCGACGTGCGCAAAGTTCTCGTCGTCACGCAGTGCCTCGCCGTCGTCAGTTTGGCTCTCTTCACGGAAATGCCCGCCGCAAGACTCTTTTCGCTCGAGGGCGTCGCGACACATGAGTTCGCCGAACTCGAGGAAGTCTGCGACGCGGCCAGCCTTTTCGAGAGACACGTTGAGCTCGTTGCTGTCGCCAAGCACAGCCACGTTCTCCCAGAACTCGCTCCGCAGCGCGGGGATCTTCTGCAACGCCTCAGTGAGGCCCGCTTCGTTACGGGACATGCCACACTTGTCCCACATGATCTTACCGAGCTCTTTGTGGAACGAGTCGACGCTGCGTTTGCCTTTGATGGCGAGGAGCTTGTGCACCCGCGCCTTGGTGGCGTCGAGAGCCTCGCGGAAGCTGTCTTCCTCCCCTTTGCAGGCACCGGCTTTCTCTTGAGCGAGATAGTTGCCGATGGTGTATGGGATGACGAAGTAACCGTCGGCGAGGCCCTGCATCAAGGCGCTGGCCCCGAGGCGGTTGGCGCCGTGGTCAGAGAAGTTTGCCTCCCCGAGCACGAAGAGCCCCGGCATGTTGCTCATGAGCTCATAGTCGACCCACAGACCACCCATCGTGTAGTGCACCGCGGGGAAGATGCGCATGGGCACCTGGTACGGGTCCTCGTCAGTGATCTTCTCATACATCTGAAAGAGGTTGCCGTATCGACCCGCCACGGCGTCGCGGCCGATGCGCTGAATGGAGTCGCGGAAGTCGAGATAAACGCCGCGGCCACCGGGTCCGCCGCCGCGCCCCTCGTCGCCCACGTATTTTGCATTACGGGACGCCCCATCGCGCGGGACCAGATTGCCGCAGCTCGGAT
>JBMTAX010000959.1:0-1438 GCA_049429145.1 Myxococcota bacterium | reverse complement strand
GCTTCACAGTACCGTGCACGTTACGGTGACGACGACACGCTAGAAGAAGCGCTCGGCGAACAGGCCCTCCTCGTCGGAGACTATGATCAGGCGGTCACCCATTTTCGCAGCGTGGCGGACGATGCGCCGACGGGAAGACGAGCCCTTCGACTCTCCCATGCGTTGCTTGGCGCGGGTCAGCTCACAGAATGCCGAGCGCTGTGCGAGAGGCTGATGTCTACCGAGGCCGCGGCAGGCATCGGTATGCTGGTACTCGACCTCGCTGAAAACAAGAGCAGCGACCTAGAGATCGACCTCGATGAAACAACGGCCAACCACGAACTGAAACAATGGGCGACGCTATTGTTGCAAGGAAGGGCCCGTGAGGCGGCGAGTATTTTTGCTGAGAATGTAGCACTGGTAGCCGATCTGTTCCCCTGGCTCCCGGGATTCGTGCAGCGCACCCACAGCAAAGGCCAATGACCGACGAGGGAAGGGTTTCGAGTGAACAGCCTCGTCGGCGCCGTCAACGTCAATAGGGCATTTCGACAACGCGAGATGCCTGTACGGGTTTACCGGTCACGGGAGACCACGAGGCCTGCTCTTTTGATTTCATGCCGTACACTTTGGCGGCACGATCCCATGCGTTGATGATATTGACGGGCATCAAATAGCAAGAGACGAACAGTGCTGTGGGGCAATAGAGAGCGCCGAACGCCCACCCCACCCATGGTACGGCCGACGCCACGCTGCCAGCCCACAATACGGCAGCCCAAGTGAGCCACGTCAGTAACGCCTCATTGATGTATCCCTGAGGCTGTTCTTGAATCACCAACAGAGGGCACCACAGTGGCCCGCCGCAGGGAGCACAAAGGCCTCCGACGAAGAATGGGAGCAGGTTGTCCTCGAGGCTCGGGTGCAGATCATCGTTGAGCGCGAAGGCAGCCCGGCGCTCGAAGAAATCCAACTGCTCGAGTTCTGGTTCGGTGAGTGATGCACTTTGGACTGAAGTTGGGCGCGGAGAAGCTGCCACCGCGCGGTTAGCTACGTCCGCCTTCACGCCGCTCGACGTGAGCGAGAGAAGGCTTGCGAAGAAAATGCTCGTCGTCACGCCCACGGTTCACCGCCTTTGTGAGACACTGGGTAGCACAGGGTGGCGATGGCGCCAGACCTTGGGCAGAAATCATCTCCTCCCTACAAAGAACCGCGGCCCCCCACGTTGAGATTCGTGACGCCTGTCCACTCCCGGGAACAGCTGTTGCCAGGGCAACTCGGGTGGGAAACCATCGAGGAGGTCAGCCGGGGCGGGGGCCCCCGAAAGGTTCTATGCCGCGTAAAAAAGCGACCAGCGCAAGGAGCAGCGATCCCATCGTCGAGGCGGAGGTCGAGAGTGAGATCTTGGAGCTGCGTGCCTCGGGGATTGGGCCTCTGTCGATTCGGGTGCGACTCTCGAAATAAG
>JBMTAX010000958.1:0-1441 GCA_049429145.1 Myxococcota bacterium | reverse complement strand
GAAAGCCGAGATGCAGAGCGCCCCACGCGCGATTTCCAAGACACTGGCCACGCCGGGTATCTCGCAGCTGCAAAGGCCTTGCGCCATGACGACCCAGACCGCTTCGCGCCTGTGGAGCGTGACCTGCAAAGCCTTCGCGGCGTAGCGAAGCTCGAGGACCCCGCGGCCGTAGAGCGAGAGCTCGAGAAGACCCGGGCCCGCTTTGAGGGCGCCGACGACGTCACACAGAAGCAACTCTACGCCCGCTGCCTCGCTCTCGCCTTGCTCCAAGAAGAACGCACCGTGCCGTCTCACCGGCCAGAGACCTCGGAGACCTCGCTGCCATTCGCCAGCGCCGAGCTTCGCTCCTCTCTGACCCGCTCCGCGGCGCCCGTAAGTCCCGCGTCGATGGATACCCTGAGGCGTGAGCCCGCGATTGCCCACGATGGGGCAACGCGTCTGCGGAAGGGCGAGACACGCCCTCTGCTCGAGCCCGAGACATATCCCCTCCATGAGCCACCGACGGACCCGGACCCACGGGGGAGAGAGACCTCCTCGCTCTCGCTCGAAGGCCCCACCATTCATTGTCGGAGTGCCATCGAGGGCTTTCCTGTAAGACCATCACTCGACGAAGGCCCCACCGCGCCCGACGTCATCAGCCTCTCGAGCGTGTCAGGCATCTCTGATTCACGAGCAACAAGCGCATACCCATAGTCCCACCGGCGGCGACTCGCGTGAGGCCGAGCGCCCATGGTCTTCTCTCCAAGCGGAACGTCGTTGCTGCGCGTGGTGCTGCACAGGCTGCCCCAGGCGGAAGCCGAATGGATCCTGCTGCTGCTTGCACCTCGCATTGCGAGGGCCAGGTCGCACCATTCCCGCCGTAGCGCGACCTCAAGTCGGGGACCTGCCTGCGCCGAAGGCCTTCGGCCCGCGTGGCACGAACGTTGATTATGAGTGACCCGCGATACGCAACTTTCCGTTTCGTCGACGAAGGAGCCAACCATGTCTCGCTCTCTCCCTCTCTCGATGTTCGCGCTGCTGTCGACCTCCGTTGGTTGCGCCCCTGACACGAACGTGCAGCCGGTGGGCGTCATCGACCTCTCTGCAGCACGGGGTCTCCGCGGAGGTTTCGTGGGGGTCACCGTCGAACCCGATACCGGGAAGCGCTACGTGTTGCACGAGAGCGCTGGCATCTACGAGCTCGATGAGAAGGGATTGGGGCAGCTGCTCGTGTCGCAAGAGGAACTGCGACAGCGCGCTGATGTGCCGCCGAACACCCAGTTCACTGACCTCGCCGCCATCGGAGAGGGACGATTCGGGCTCATCGCTGCCAACGATGGCTACCTGTACGATCACCGCTTCGGCGAGCTGTCGCTGCATTTCTGTTACGAACCTTTACTCGACCCCAGCGACCCCGGCGCGCTCCCGCCTGGACCCGATCCGGTGCCCGTTGCCCCGTCAC
>JBMTAX010000957.1:0-1444 GCA_049429145.1 Myxococcota bacterium | reverse complement strand
GCCATCTACCTCGTGGTGGGGTCTGAGCGACTCGAGGTCGAGCGGTTCATGCGGTCCCAGGCAAACAACTGACGCCTGTCCACAGATCCGCAAATTTTTCCCCGCGCGCCGTGGGCAGGAACAGCTGCTCCTGCGTTGGTGTGTTGTGTTTGCCCGCTTCCCTGGGGACGTTCGCTCACAGCGACACCATGGGGTCGATCCCCCTCCCGTCTTTTCGCCTCAGTCTGATGAGGCTTCGCACCTTGCGAGAGAGCACCCTGGATGCTAGGCTGCACTTATAAGTCCAAGTATACGCGCAATCCATACTCGTCTCATCCAACTTGCTCGCGGAGGTAGATGATGGCGCAAGTTACGATTTATCTGGATGACGAGACCCTGAGCCGGATGAAAGCGGCGGCCAAGTCGGCTGGTGTCTCCATGAGTGCTTGGTTGACTGGATTGGTGCAGGAGAAGGTTCGACGTGACTGGCCGGAGGAGGTGACCCAGCTCGCGGGAGCGTGGCGTGACTTTCCCGATGCAGAAGAGATCCGTGGCGGGTTTCCGCACGAGCTTCCTCGAGAAACGCTGTGACTGGCCACCCAGACGCTACGCGCTACGCACTCGATACCAACACGCTGATCTATTTCTTTCGTGGTGAGGGTCAGGTTTCCGAACAGTTGGTTCGTCATGCGCCTTCGCAAATCGGTATTCCCGCAGTTGTGCTCTTTGAGCTCGAGACGGGAATCGCCAAGTCTGTCGATGTCCGAAAACGTCGTCAGCAGCTCGATGTCTTTCTGGCGACCGTGACGTGTCTCTCTTTCGGTGCTGCCGAGGCACGTGCCGCCGCACAAATAAGGGCGAACTTAGAAAAACAGGGCGTCCCCATCGGCCCCATGGACACGCTGATTGCTGGAACGGCGCTGGCAACTGGGCGCGTGCTCGTGACACGCAACACGAGAGAGTTTTCGAGGGTGGAGGGCCTGGCGGTGGAGAACTGGTACGGATGATTCTTGCGTTCATGTCTTTGCGCAAGTGACCCGTCAGCGACGCCGGGATGACGCCGGTGCTCCTCCTCGCAAGAATCTCGGCCTCGTGGAGGTCCGAGATGGCAGGGCGGAAGATTCGAGAGGAGGAGGACGCCCGTCGGTGCATGGCGGCGCCGGCTAGCGAGGGCAGCAGGGAGCTCGACTGGGCGCGTGCTCATGGGGTCGACGCCCGGTCTCTGCGCGCGTGGCGGCTCAACCTCGGACGGCGTCGGGCGGAAAGCGAAGTCCGGCTGGTCGAACTCGTTCCTTCCTCGGTCGCGTCATCGCCGGCCCGGTACGCACTGGCGAAGGGCGACGTGCGCGTCGAGTTCGATGACAGCTGCTCCGTCGAGACCGTGCGCCAGATCGTGCAGGTGCTGTGCGCATGCTGAGCTGGCCACCGACTGTCCGGGTGTTCGTCGTTGTCGCGCCGTTGAACA
>JBMTAX010000956.1:0-1447 GCA_049429145.1 Myxococcota bacterium | reverse complement strand
GGACTTCGCTAAGGCGCGCGACGCGAACGGCCGCCTCGCCGCAGCGCTGGCGGCTTAAGGCTCCGTCGAAGGCAGGCTCGATGAGCTGCGCAAAGAGCTCGGTGCCGCCCGCGAAGACGCGGCACGAAAGGCGAAGGCGCTGGAGGAAGTCCGGGCGGAAGCGAAGAAGAAGGCTCGCCGGGAAGGAAAGAAAATGCAGCGAGAGAACGAGACCGATGCCGAAGAGTCCTCCGTGTCCGCGAGCGGGGAGTCCCGTGAAGAGGTCACCCGGCTGAAGCACGCGATCAGTGGGCTCGAGGCCCAGCTGACCGAAATGAAGTCCGAGGCCGCTCGGTCGGCAGCCGAGGTGCGCGAAGCGCTGAAGGGGGAGTACGAGGGCAAGGTGAAAGCCGCTCGCGAGGAGCTCGCCGCAGTGCAGAAAACCCTGGAGGAGCTGCGGGAATCCATCCGCAAGAAGGCCGAAGACCGCCCGGATGTACCGGGCAGTGCCGTCGACCTGAAAGCCCTGCCGGCCGAGGCCGTGCAAGAGCTGGCTCGCTACTTCCGCAAAGGGGAAGAGTTCGAGCGTCTGTATGGTGTAGCCCAGGGCCGGCTTCAGTTGGCCCAAGAGCGGACCCAGGAGCTGCAGAAGCGCTACTACGCTGTTTGTCGTGAGCTGGCTCTGATGACGGGGAACATTGACGGCAAGAGCGATGAAGAGGTTCGGAAAATTGCCGAAGGTGCCGTGAACCGCAGCGACGAGGTCTCATCCGCGGCCGCCGCGGCTGGGCCTGCTGCAGAAGCGACTGAAGAGGGTGCGGCCAAGAAGAAGCGTCGTCGTCGTCGCCGCAAGCGGAAGCCCGGTGACGCCTCTGCGAGCGCCGAGGGCATGGAAGATAGCGCGGCAGAAGAGGGTGACGAGGGCGATGACGACGATAGCGACGACGCGGCTGGCGAGCCGAGCGTCGCAGCAGCCGATAGTGACGTCGCTGCGTCTACGGAGCTGAGCGCCCCACCGCTTGAGGCGGCAGCCGAATCCCGTCCATCCCCTGAAGGCTGAGGCAAGAGGAGGGCGTGCCCTCCGCCACATCGACGAGCAGCAAGGAGGTTGTCATGACGGTTCCCTCCATGCTGCTCGTCGGCTTTTTCGGGGTGGTACTGCTCCAGGTAACGCATCGTCTCCTAGGGGCTGTGGCGGCCATCATGTGGTGTTTCCTCATGAAGGCCCACGGGATTAGTGTGCTCGACACACCGCAGCGAAACCGCATCATCTGGGGAGAGCTCCACTCATTGCAGCTGGCCGCCTTTCTCGGGGCGATGGTCGCCTATCATGGCTCGGTCCTCGTGCGGGCGTGGCGTCTTCGTCGACGCCATCAACGCGCCTCTCGCTGAATGCGAGATTGCGGCGTCATGCCCGGGGTACGCGCCCGTTGTGAAGACAGACGATTAGGTGCGGCCTCGTGGCGGA
>JBMTAX010000955.1:0-1448 GCA_049429145.1 Myxococcota bacterium | reverse complement strand
GTGCCGGCAACCAGTGTTCCGTCGGAAAAGGCAGCCAACGAGGCCGGGTTCGTCGGGATCCGATTCCTCTCAGCGCACCTGTTCAACCCTGAGGGCCCCGGCGGCGACCCTGCCGAGGGCTTCACGGGTGTGTTGATGCTCGCCTGTCGGACGGATGACGAGTCTGGCGAACGCCGCGTTGAGGAGCTGTCGGGGGGAGAGCCCGTGCGGCGCTTCACCGTCGCGGGACTCAACAAGGCGGAGCTGCTGCGGTACCTCGTAGATCACCCTGGGCTCGACCGGCTGCTCGCGGCGAGCGGAGGGCGCCCCGAAGACATCGACGAGCTGCTCGAGGCGCTGCCCATCGACACCGACTCTCTGCTGCTCGAGCGGGTCGCGATGCTCGATGAGCGCGCGCGCGCTTGCGTCGAGGCGCTCGCAGTCAACGGCCGTCCTGTATCTCCGGATCTGCTCGCCGCTATCGTGGCGCGGCCCGCAGCCGAAGTGGCCCAGGTGCTCGCGAACCTCGTCGAACGCAAGTTGCTCGTGCGCAGACTCTCGAACGGTGAGCTCCTCTTCGCCTTCGCCCGCGCCCACCACCCCGAGGTGCTGAGGTCCCGGCTTGCGCCGCCGCTGTGCCGCAAACTCCACCATGCCATCGCTCTCACCCTCGAAGGGAGAGGGGCAGAGTCGAGCGATCAACTGCTCGCCTACCACTTCCTCGAGGGGACAGAGCCTGCTCGCGGGGTGTCCTATGCCCTCGCCGCCAGCGAACGCTTGCTGGTGACGTTCGCCTATGGGTCTGCGGCTGACCTCCTCGAACGCGCGTTTCCGCACGTGCATGACGACGACCAGCGCTACGGCCTTCTTTCTTTGAAGGTCGAGGCCGAGCGGGCACGGGGACAGCTCGCTCGCGCTCTCGAAGCCTGCGAGAAGATGCTGCCGCTCGCCAACGAAGCCCAACGTCCTACGGTGCAGCGACGCATCGGCGAACTGCTCGCTGAGCGGGGGGAGCATGAAGCGGCGCTCGAGATCCTCGAGGAGACCCTCAACGCTCTAGAACACCGACGAGCCATCGATGCGGCACTCGACGATGAGGTCCCCGAGCGTGCCCAGGTGCTCGCGGCGATCTCGAGCGTTGCCCACCGCAAAGGTGACCTGGCGGCCGCCGAGGTTCGTGCCCGGGAGGCGCTCGAGGCGGCCCCTCGTGCACCCATCTCGTTTCGCATCAGCATCGCGAATACTCTTGCCCGAGTCGCCTACTCACGTGAGCAATACCTCGAGGCGGAACAACGGTTTCTCGAGAATCTGGTGTTGGCGGAAACCCATGAGCTCGAGCATGAAGCGATGCGTGCTCGCGTCAACGCTGGCCTCGCGCGCTTCCACCTTGGCCGGTTCGAGGAAGCGAGGGAAATCTTGGAGCGAGCCCTCGGACAAGCCAGGGCCACCGGGGATGTGGGCTTTGAAGC
>JBMTAX010000954.1:0-1449 GCA_049429145.1 Myxococcota bacterium | reverse complement strand
GCACTACTCTGACGCTGGTGTGGGCGGCAGCAGCCTTCTGGCCCGCGCTGCGTGCCGCTCGCGTGTCTCCGGTCACGGCCATGCAATCTGTCGACTGAGCCCTTACCGTGCCTGCGTCGTCGGTCTTCACCTTCGGAGCTTCCATGCGCCCATTGTTCGCTCTCGCTCTCGCCGCCTCCACCGCCATCATCGCGGCAGCGCCTTTGCTCGCAGCACCGAATGATCAAGAGCTCGTTGGAATGCTGAAGACCATCGATGACCGGCAGCAGAATACGGGCGACTATCGGTCGACGGCCTATCTCGAACAGAAAGAACGCGGAAAAGCCGACACTGCGTTCGAGGTGTCATTCTTCCGCCGCGACGCTGACGACAAGCTCATGATTCTCTTCACCAAGCCGAAGACCGAGGCGGGCAAAGGGTATCTGCGGGCGGACAAGAATCTGTTCTTTTACGACCCTACCGTGGGCAAGTGGGAGCGCCGCACGGAGCGTGAACGCATCGGCGGCACCAATTCAAATCGCCAAGATTTCGACGAGTCGCGGCTCGCCGAAGAGTACACACCGAAATACGTGGGCGAAGAAAAACTCGGAAAGTTTGACGTGCACCATCTCTCCCTGAGCGCCAAAGAAGGGGTCGACGTCGCCTTCCCGTTGGTCGACATCTACGTCGACAAAAGCTCAGGAAACCTGTTGAAGCGACAAGACAAGGCGCTCTCTGGCAAATTGATGCGGACCACCTACTACCCAAAGTGGTCGAAGCTCTACTCTGAGTCGAAGAAGGCGGATGTCTATTTCCCTGCGGAGATTCGCATTTACGACGAGGTAGAAAAGGGCAACAGCAGCATCATCGTCATCAAAGAGACCGACCTGCGACCGCTCGACCCGAACCTCTTCACCAAAGCATGGCTCGAGTCGAAGTCGCGTTGAGCCGGAGCTACCCATGACTATGCCCCTCCTCACTCTGGGCCTCTGCTTACTCGCTCAGGTTGGCGACGCGGAGCGGGAATCAGACATGTTCGGCGCAGAGCCAGCCGAGACAGCGACGGGGGCTGCGTCGACGCCCGAGGTAGAGCGTCCCCCGCTGTCCGCCGACGGCGCTCCCACGAGCGACGACCGTGACAACGCGATGTTTGGGGAGCCCGAATCGACCTCGACGCCTGGAACCGTAGGCTTGGCTTCGACGATGGTCGGTCTCCTCGACGAGCGAGACGACGCGCTCACCCTAGGAGGCCAGCTGTTCTTGCGCCTGAACAGCAGCTTTCGTGAGACGGCCGCCCTGGGCGAAAGCCTCGTCACGGGCCCTTCACTGCTTGACACTTTCGCCGACGTGCGTCCCAACGATCGCGTGCGCGCCTTCGCTCAGCTGCGCTTCAACTTCGATTACACGATCGTACCGGGCGAACGGAACTTCCTCGGAATGGAGCAAGAGCCATTTACCCTGCAGATGGCC
>JBMTAX010000953.1:0-1451 GCA_049429145.1 Myxococcota bacterium | reverse complement strand
GTGATCAGGCGACGACGACCGTAACTCGGAGCGCTCTCTCCAATCTCATCTTGGGTCGGCGACCGCACCTGTCGCCCGGACTCGGCGATGACGACGCCAGGAGGCAGTTCGGTCTGGTCATCGAGGAGCGCGCCGAGCAAAGCCCCGCCGCGGAGCAAAGCGCGGTTCGCGCCGACGGGTACGGTAGCGAAGCGCAACTCCCCCGGAGGTGCCGGATGGTTCGGCGGCACGATGACACGATTCGAACGGGCGAGAGAGGCACCCCCGATCGCGCGCAGGGACGCGACGACACCGAGGCGTGCGGGGGTTGCAGGGAGGTACCATCCCTTCGAGGAGAGCCGAACCCGTTCGCGGTGGAGGACCGCGCTCTCGTCGTTTTCCTCGCCGTCAGCCGCGGTGATCACTAGTTCGGCTTCATCGGCAGCCGCGAGTGCGCGAGCCTCGGGCCCGAGGTCCCAGGTCGCGAATAGCCGATGCCAATCGACAGCGATGAGACGAACGAAGGTGCGCTCTCCGCTCGGCAGGAAGTTCTGCGCCTCGCGGAAGCGCGGATCGATGGGGTCGAAGGGCGTCTCTTCGAGGGGCGGAGGTGGCTCGTCGATGCCTCGCTGCACCAGCTCGGTAGACGAGACGGGCTCGGCTACCGCGACGGCAACGGCGTTCTCCAGCATCGTGCTGGTGTCGGGAGCGAGTTCAGCCTCGAGCTCGGCGGTGAGGCGGAGTTTCTTAACGGCGCTCTGCAGCTCCTCGGCCCGCATGCGCTCTGCGGTTCGCACACCATGGGTTTTGAGGATGCGGACCAGGCGAATGCGCTCAGAGAAAGGAGGCTTCTTCGACATGAGTGGACCTCAATGGCCCCGCGCTGATGCGACGGGGTGAATGTGCCGCGACAGCTGGAGGGAAGACGACGGGAAGACGAGGCTGTGCTGCGCGCCGTCGAGAGACGAAGGCCGCAGGGACCGCCCTAAGACAAGAGGAGAGGATGACGCCTCGGCCGAAACCGACGTCCCGACGAGAAGCGAGGGGAAACTTCGCCTTCGCTCAGTGCCGAAACATTCGGTGTGGTGCACCACGGGTCAAACCTCCGCAGAGGCGTATCTCGTGACGCGGCGAGTCGATCAATCTCCTTTTGTGCCGATTCCGGCGAGGGCGCCCATCTGCGGGTGCAGCCCCTGCACCCCCCCAAACTGGGACAACTGTCCAGAAATGGAAAAGGAACGGCCCATATCTTGGTAGGCGGCGCGGTGCCAAAAGTTGCGGGGGTCCTCGTCGAGGCGAAGCTCCACCCCTTCGCCGCTGGACTGACGCAGAGCGAATGGAGTTTGGAAGACTTCGCCGGTGAGCTCGAAGCGCAGCTCGACAATATCCCCGTGCAGGCGGTACGTCAGCGATTCGGTGCTCCAATCGTCAAAATCACCGCGATGGAACCAACCGGTGCCCCGGCCATCGAT
>JBMTAX010000952.1:0-1457 GCA_049429145.1 Myxococcota bacterium | reverse complement strand
GGGGGGTGTGTCTGCAAGTAGGTCGCTAGGGGCATCGTTGGCGGCAACGCCCTCGCTACCTGTTCACGCGCCGACGGCTCGGCCCGTGCGTGACCCGGCCGCCCGGATGCAGCTGCAGCCTGCGTTACGTCCGCTCCGGTCTCTCGCCGCTATGAAGAAAAAATCGATTGCGGATAAGGCAGCGGGCCTGTCTTGCGGTTTCTGTCACAAAGAGGGACATAGTGTGAAGCACTGCCCGTCTACGATGACGCCGATTCCCGCGAGCTTTTCCGAGACACAGAGAGAGTTCGCGAAGAGGATTTTCCAAGAGAAGAGGGTCGACATTGAGCGGGAGTTCAAGGGTATGGGCCCAGAGGCCGCAAAAGCGAAGGTGCAGAGCCTGGCAGCCCGGTTTAACCGGAGCAACCCCTGGGCGGGGTCTTCGGCCACCAGGGACAAACTTCGTAGTCAGGCGGGCTGGTGGAAGGCGATAGGAGCTGACAACACGGTCTTGTCTTGGATCCTGTGCGGCGCGAGGCTGCCCATGGTGGAGGAGCCCATCCCTCCGGATTTCCCCAATCACCCCTCATACGACGAGCACGAAGCCTTCGCCGAAAAGGAAATCGCGGCGGCAGTGGCGGAGGGGACATTCCGTCCTATTAGTGCACAGGAGGCACGCATTGTCAACCCGATCTCCATCGAGCCGAACAAGGCAGGAACGAAGCTGCGCATGTGTGTGGACGCGCGCTGGCACAACGCCCACCTACCGCGAATCCGATTCAAACTCGAAACGATCGAGGGGAATCTGTCGGATGTGGTCAGACAGCACGACGCGATGCTAACGACCGACATCTCACGTGCGTACTACTCCGTGCCGATCGTGGAGGAGGCCACGCCATACCTGGCGGTGCGACACAGAGGGCAACTGTTCGCACCGACAGTGCTCCCCTTTGGAAGCAGTCTGGCGCCGTTCATCTTCAACAAGATCACGAGAACGGTGGTCAGGTTCGCCCGCTTCGTGGGGGTGCGCGTGCTGAACTTCTACGACGACTTTCTGTGGGCCGCGGAGAGCGCGAAGGCGCACGCGTTGGCAGCATGGGTGCGCTGGTTCTTACCGGCCTCGGGATGGGTGCTGAACGCCAAGTGCAGGTGGGACCCGGCGCACCTGCAAGAGTTCCTAGGGTTCGACGTAGACGCGAAAGCATACACGGTGCACGTCACAAAGGAGAGGATCGAGCGGGCTGTGCAGACGCTGGCCTCCATGGTCGGAAAGGCTGACGTCAGCATGAGACCACTCGAACAGTTGATCGGTCAGATATCATCTATGAGAGCTGCGGTCACTCCGGTGCAGCTCTGGACACGCGAGCTCTACCGTTCGCTGGCCGGCGCGAAGGATGCGAACGAGAACGCGAAAACCGTACGGCTGAGTGCGGGCGCGGTGAAAGAGATACAGTTTTGGGCTGAACAGCTACGTCTAC
>JBMTAX010000951.1:0-1465 GCA_049429145.1 Myxococcota bacterium | reverse complement strand
ATCGCCAGAGTTCAAGAAATGTACTTGGGTCTGCATAATCGGCCATCCATCCGGAACGCGCCAGGTCATATTGCAGAGCCGAGGTACGCCGGCGCACCTCTCCAATATCCAGGAGCGATAACGACACATCAATCCCCAAAATCTCTCGCCACTGGCGCTGCAAGGGGATACCAATGAAGCGAAGTTCTTCGTCCGTGGACAAGAGCAATTCAACCAATGGGAATCCGCGACCGTTGGGATACCCCGCCTCGGCAAGCAAACGTTTTGCCTCAAATGGATCGTAGTACGCCTTCGCCACCGATGGGTACTGGTCAATACCTGGCGGAACCAATGTCCAGGCACTCAACGGATTACGCCCTCCGAGACGACTCACCAGCCGTTCTTTGTCAATGGCAAGCGACAATGCCTGGCGTACGCGAAGGTCTTGCAGTGGAACCACCCGCTGGTTGAGGCGCAAGAAGAAGGAAGCGAGGGCAGGCGCCTCGCTATACTCCAAACTGCGACTCAAAACTTCCCGAAATGCCAATGCCCCGCCCCCACCGAGCAATGCATCGAGGTAGCCAGCACGGAATAAATCCAATGCCACCTGAGCGTCGGGTACGATATGGAAATGAACGCGCTCGAGTTCAACTCGAGAGGCACCGTGATAGCTTTGAGCCCGACCGAGAACAACCCGGCGCCTTCGCTGTCTCTCCTCGACGACAAAGGGACCATTGGTAACGATGTACGAGGGTTCGGTCCAGTTCGCCCCGTACCGTTCCACCGCACGTCTCGGGACCGGGCGTGCGACCGGTAAAGCGACAAGTGAGAGAAAGTAAGGCGTGGGATATTCCAATTCGACGTGGAGTTCATGGGGAGAGAGTGCCACCGCACCGAGCGCGCTAGCGTCTTGCAAGAGGTCGACCCCGTTCACCCACCCCTCGCGGGCATACATGAACCGGTCATCGACAGCCTCGCTGACCCTGACGAAAAACCAATTGCGATTACCAGTGACGTCGTCGAGCGAATCCGCCGGCAACCAACCAACGACATGCGACTCCTCGTGGAGTACGCGAGCCCAAGGTGTCTGGACCTCCAAAAGATGGACCGTGTCGCCATCGTCCAGCGACGTGAAGGGAGTCGCTTCTGCGTCGGGAGCGTCCCGGAGAGGCATACGGCCTTGGTGACGACGGTCTCCCTCTACGGTGCGTAGTGCAGAGGTAGGAAACGCCGGTTCCACCGCGGCCTCCTCGACCCAAACCGCGTCACTACGGCCAGGTACGCGCAGCTGCACGAAGCCGTCTGCACCATCGCTAGCCCGAGGCGCCTGCCGAGCAACGACGAGGGCAGTGACGCCATAAGGTAGAGTACCCACGGCGGTGGCCTCGTGAAGCGGCGCTGCTCTCAAGGTGGCACCGCTTGGTGCAGTGGCCATGCGCAAGTTGGAATCCTCAAGCTCCACCACAGCCTGGAAGGGAAATGGAAG
>JBMTAX010000950.1:0-1466 GCA_049429145.1 Myxococcota bacterium | reverse complement strand
CCCACCTCTCCCCGGTGGCGGAACACGAATGTGTTCCGAGCTATCTTGAGTCTTTGCCTACTGATGACGACGACCCGCTGCGCACGGCCTATGTGCACCTCACCCACACGTTTCGTCAGCAGAATGACAAAGGCGGGCGGCAAATCCGTGCACTTGCGACCACTCTGCTCGACGGCGACAGTGACAGCCTTTTCAGCCCCACAGGAGGTATCACGCCCATCGACGAGTTGACTGCCTTGCCTTTCATGGGTGCGGCCCATTGCGCACAGCCATTGTCATCTCCCGATGGTCAGTCGTTCTTGCGCCATTTTGCGAAGACGCGAATCTACGACGGGACGCTCCTCGAGACGGCCAGGGCCGGAATCGAGGCTGACGACGTGCGACTCGATGCTTTGGTGCAGCAGAGCACCAACACCCGCTTTCTGTGCCTCACGCATGATGGCGCGGCAGGCGTCGAGTTCCTCAACCAGACATTGCTTGCTTGCTTCACTGCGCGCCGCGACGACTCCGCTCGTGACACACCGGGTTGCCCCATTCTGGTACTCGAGAACGATGACAGCAGTGGCCTGTACAACGGCGACCAGGGGGTCATCGCGCGCGTCAAGGACACCGCCGGCATTCGCCTCGAAGCCCTCTTCCCCACGGAGCGCGGGGTACGACGAGTTCCCACGGCGCTGTTGCCCAAGGTCGCGCCATGCTTCGCCATGACCGTGCACAAGAGCCAAGGCAGCGAGTACGACCACGTCCTTCTCACGCTCCCACCACCGGGGGCAAGGCTGCTCACGCGGCAGCTCGTGTACACCGCCGTGACGAGGGCGCGGCGCTCAGTGACCTTGCTCGGCCCTGAGGCCAGTCTTCGACAGGCCGCAGAGACGCCTGCGGAGCGCAGCTCGCGCCTCCGTGCCCGGGTACTGCAACGGCTCGACTCCCGTGTCGTGGCGACGCGTGGCTAGGCCGTGGTTGTCGCAGAGTGGAGCGCTCTCCCTGGCGAATACCTGCGGCCCGTGCATTCGAGAGCCCGTGGCGGGTAGGGTACCCTCATGGTGACACCGATCACACTTCAGCCAGGGGGCGAACTGCGTTTCGAGCGATGGCGTGACCTCCGCTCGCTGCGTGAAACCTTGCTGCGATGGGGCTTACTCCCGGTGGTTCCCCCTCGTCAGTTGCTGGCAGGTGGACGAATCCCTGTGAAGGTCGTCACCCCCGCCGAAGCGGTCATCGAATGTCTCTGTGAAGTGCTGGTAGTCGAGAAGACCCGCGCGCTCCTTCGGGTAAGGGAACCCGGCCGCGAGGTCTTGCTAGAGCAAACTGCCCCTCCGCACGAGCGGCAGGAGCTCGAGCTCGCGCCTCGTCTCGCGCTTCAGGCGGGCGCAACGCTGTCGTTCCCCGACGAAGGCGACTGGTTGGCGGCACGAACGGTCCTCCTCTCCCAAGCGGGTAGGATCGCGCGGCTCGATGACAAGAGC
>JBMTAX010000949.1:0-1470 GCA_049429145.1 Myxococcota bacterium | reverse complement strand
GGGGGCCGTTGTCGAGGTGGCGTCATGCGCATGAGTCCGGTTCCCGCGATCATGGTCGCGCTCATCATGAACGGGGGCTGTGAGCTCGTCGAACAGGTTCTGCTCTGCGACCCTGACCTGGATGGTGACTGCGAGGACCCGTCCCGCGGGCAGCTCAGCGGACAGATCACCGTTCCAGCCAGTGGTGCCATGGCCGCGTCGCCGTTCTCGCACGCCACCGCCGCCTCCGACCGCGTGAACCAGGCCCGTGAGGCCCTCATCTCTGCCCACGACGAGGGATCGCGACGGTCGCAGCACGGCCTTGAGGCACCGCGTCACAAGCTACGTGTGCCCCAAGTGTCGTCGGTCAACCACGCCTCAAAAACGGGGGCGGCGGACCCCAAGTACCGAGCGGGAGAAGTCATTGTTCGGACCCGCGACGGTGTCCCCGGGCGAGCAGACAAACGGGGCCTCGCCCTGAGGCTTACCGCTGCGATCGATGGACAGACCGAGGTCCACGTGCGCCTCTGCAACACAGAGCACCTATGCCTCGCCGAGCTGCGCGACCGACGCGGAGAGCTGCTTGACGAACTCAGCACTCTGGCGGTCGTCCAGACGTGGTCGCGGCTGCATGAAGTACTCAGCTACGCCGAGCCGAATCGTACCTTGCAGATGAGTCGCACCCCCAATGACCAGTACTATCCGCTGCAGTGGCACTACAGCGCGATGCGCCTGCCAGCGGCGTGGGACATCACGACGGGGCACCCCGACGTCGTGGCTGCGGTGATCGATACCGGTATTCTGAGCGACCACCGAGACCTCATCGGACGGGTGATCGGAGGCGCTGATCTCATCGATGACCCAGGCGTCGCTGCCGATGGTGACGGGCGGGATGAAGATGGGTACGACGTCGGTGACACTGCCTGCGTCGGCGGTTGTCCTAGCCACCATGGCACTCACGTCGCGGGGACGATGGCGGCATCCACCGACAACGCTGACATGGTGGCGGGGGTGAGTTGGGAGGGTTCGTTGCTCTCCGTGCGCGCCCTCGGCAAGGGCGGTGGTTCGCTCTTCGATATCGTCGGTGGCATCTATTGGGCGCTCGGCAGCGAGGTCGAAGGTGTCACGACCAACCCGCTGCCCGCCGATGTGCTGAACCTATCCCTCGGTGGCTCTGGGCAGTCTGACGCCATGGATGAGGCGGTCGCTGCCGCCATCGCGACCGGTGCAATCGTCGTCGTCGCCGCTGGAAACGAGGCCCGCGATGCCGCCGAGGTCACTCCAGCCAACGCGCCCGGGGCCATCACAGTGGCCGCGCTCGGAAACCGCGGTGATGTCCGCGCCCTTCCCACCCAGGCGAGCTACTCCAACTTCGGTAGCCTCATCGACATCGCTGCCCCTGGGGGAGAGCAAGCGGAGGACGTCGACGGCGATGGATTCCCCGATGGGGTCCTCTCCACCGTCGGCGATGATGTCGGCTTTTACCAGGGC
>JBMTAX010000948.1:0-1478 GCA_049429145.1 Myxococcota bacterium | reverse complement strand
CCGCCCCCCCCCCCCCCCCCCCCGACGGTGAGGACGATCTTGCCCCGCATGCCGCCGCCTTCGATCTTGCGATGGGCGTCGGCGACGTGTTCAAGTGGATAGATGCTGTCGACCACCGGACGCAGCTGGCGACGTTCGAGCAGTCGCGCGAGCGCCTGGATTTTGGGCGCCGTGCGCTCCATGAAGCCGAAATAAAGCGTCAGGTTCCGGCTCTGCATGCCGCCGAGGTTTCCGTCGATGCTGACGATGGTCGCGAGCTTTCCATAAGGCCTGACGCAGGCGATGCTGCGCGCGATCGTCTCCCCGCCGACCGTGTCGTAGGCAGCGTCCGCGCCGACGCCATCGGTGAGCCGGTTGACCTCGTCCTCGAAGCGAACGTTGCGGTAATCGATGACCTCATCGGCGCCGAGCGCCTTGATGAAAGCCTCGTTCTCGCTGCGGCCGGTGGCGAGCACTCGCGCCCCCGCGGCCTTCGCCAACTGCACCGCAAAGCAGCCCACGCCGCCGGCGCCAGCATGCACGAGCACGGTGTCGCCCGGTCGGGTCGCAAAGAAATTCACGATGCTGTCCCAGGCAGTGATCGCCGCCAGCGGTATCGCCGCGGCCTCCTCGAACGACAGATGAGCCGGCTTCTTCGCGACGATGTCAGCCTCGACGACATGCAACTCGGCGTATGTCCCCTGTCGGCCGAAGATATGCGGCGTGTAGAACACCGCGTCCCCCACTTGGAGCGACGTCACACCCGGGCCGAGTGCCTCCACGATGCCGGCAGCGTCGTAGCCGAGGATCGCGGGCATCGGTACCCGCGCCCACGCACCGGCACGACGTATCTTGGTATCAACCGGGTTTACCGATGTTGCCCGCACCCGCACGAGCACCTGCCCCGGTCCCGGCACTGGTGGCGGAACATCAGCAATTTCGAGCCGCTCCGGCCCACCGAAATCCCGAATAATCATTGCCTTCATCATCACCTCGCCACTTCTGGTATGCGCTCACATTTACCTTGTCCCATTCACAATGGCACGGTCGCCAAGGCCGTGGCGATAGGCGACCCACGGTTGCCGGCCGACGGCAGCAGCGACACGTGCGGCCGATAGCGCCAAAGGGGTGGAGCGGTGCGTTCGCGTGCTTGGCGCACCGTCGTCGCCTCTCCGTCGTCAGAAGCCGAGAGCGAGCTCAGGGGGGGCGCGTGAGCGCGGGACCTCGCATGGTGTGTCGGGTAATCCGAGGTGGCGGAGAATCTTCCGGATGACGGACGCAGGCTGAATGACCGCGAGGACGCGCATCCGTCGCATGTGCGGCAGCGGATCGCCACCCTGCCGAAGGTGCGTCGCAGGAGCTCTTGCCAGCGGATACGAGGGCGGTGCAGCAGTGGCCTTTGTGGGAGGAAGTAGAGGAAGAAGCCTATCGGAATGCGGATAGGCTTTCGCCGGTTGCGGGGGGAGTGGCGTCGGTCGCAGGTGTCGTCGTCGTTGGTC
>JBMTAX010000947.1:0-1479 GCA_049429145.1 Myxococcota bacterium | reverse complement strand
CAATCGCCAAACGACTGTCCTCCAACCCAGTCGGGAAGCTCTCTCAGCGCAGCCGCCCTAACCACAGCACTGCAGCTTGGAATGAAGTTCGTGTCGCACAGCCGGTCCACACTGACACGGCGTGGCAAACCCGATGGCACGTATCGACCCGGCAGCAGTTGTCCCTGAGCGTCGACCACGTCGACGTCGTGGAAGCAGATTGAGAGGCTATCGTCGTCTTCCATCAACGAGACCTGCCGTGCGAGCTTCTCTGGGTGTGACCAGAAGTCATCTCCATCGAGGTAGGCGAAGTAGCGACCGCGTGCCTGCTCAAGTACCCTCATGAAGAGGGGCCCGCCATGCAGTCCAAGGTTCCTGTCCGGAAGAACCAGCTTGAAGAGATGGGGCCACCGTTCCGAAAAGGACCGCACGATCTCCCGCGTACCGTCCGTCGAGCAGTCCTCACCCACAACGACCTCGAACTCGAAGTCGACCCGCTGAGCGAGCACACCCTCGAGCGCCCTGGCGATCCATGGCGCATGCTGGAAGGTAGTGACCACAACGCTCACCAATGGATTGCCCTCAAGAGGGCGGTTGCGCACCGGGGGCCCGCTCCAATCTGGCGCCCGTGCTTCGCTCTCTCCTCCTCGCCCTCCCGCTTGAGCCCCTAAGGACCGTCGCTCAGAAATGTTGACCAACCTCTCCACGACTTCGGGACTGAAGGATTCGCGGCAGGGATGAAAGGCGCGTCGACCAGCGGGCAAGCCAAGCTCGGCCTCGACGACCTCCGGTCGAATCTCCACCGCATCGGCATTGAAGCAACGCTCGACTTCAGGCTCGAACCATCGGGGATAGAAGTGGGTGTCACTCAGGGGGAAGCGCAGGGCCTGCGCCCACAGCGGTAGCCGAATCTCGTCGTGTCCTGCGTCCGAAACGTCGGCACAAGAGTACGCCTCCAAGAACGCCCTCGACAGGACCGTACCGGGACCCAGCGAGGCGAAGGGCGGGCCTACGTGGGGGTAGGCGCGTCGCACACGCTCGAGTTGCTCGTACGTGCCCGAGCGCTCTGCTTCTTGGTTCACCCAGTACCATCGCGACAAGACCTCCTCGAGAGGAACGAGGCCCGACAAGACGATCCCGTGCTCCGGCCCCACATCAAGCACGTGGAGCGGAGCCAGCAAGAGAAGGTCCCACTGAACGACGTGCACTCGCTCGAAGTCACGTCGATGGCCCTCCCTGCGGAACCACTCACGCACCTGCAGGTCCGTATTCTTCCAGCGCCACCGTGGCGACTGCTCATTGAGGACGATGAAGGAGTCGACGAGGGCGCCCACCGTCGACCGCGCTGCCTCGACGTCTGCGTTCTCCCCGCCGAAGACGGCGTGAACAGGCACCCCCGGGTTGAGACGCCGAAGCGCCGAGAGCCGGGCCGCGCACGTCAGGAACTCGCGGTGAAACATGAACAACACGACGCGAGTCGACTTCATCACTCACCCCTAA
>JBMTAX010000946.1:0-1482 GCA_049429145.1 Myxococcota bacterium | reverse complement strand
CAACACCGCCTCGGTGGGGATGGGGTGTGCCGTGGCTGCTGCATCCACACCGACGAGCGCAAGGGTGGGTCCCCCGAGACCTCGCACCGGCTGGTCAAAAGCCAAGTGGAAGTAACGGCGGTTAGGGACGACGAGGCCCCGGCTCACATCCTCGTACACCAGCGTCGGCGGACCATCGTCGGTCGTGAAGTCGAGGCGGAATGCCTCATTCGCGCCGCTTGGGCCGTAGAGAGGGTTGCCTGACGTATCTCGCACGTCTGCAGAGACCAACAGCGTGTAGGCACGTCCGGGCAGCAGGGGCGAGACGGGAACGACGACAAGCTCGGCCCCTGCGCCCTCGAGGACGAGCGAGACGGGGATCAACGCATCGAGCCTCGAGTCACTCAAGGGCGGGTTGTCGAGGTCGGACACGAAGGATTCAGTCGCATCGGCACGATCGACGATGACCACGACAGCAGCCCCATCGTCGCGCTGCACGGTCTTCACGTTGATGACCTCGGAGAAGCGGAGGCGGAACGAGACCGAAATCGGTACAGGAGACGCCGCAGGCTCGACGCCAATGATACGGGGCGGATCGAGATCGATATCGGGACGATCGGGACACCCACAGAGGAACATCAAGGAAAGAAGGCCGTACCTGCTTGTCACCATGTCCGTCCCCGTGCTTCACTCCACGGCGGGTTCCACTGCCGCTCTTCACGACGGCTCAGTAGGCCGCTCGCCCCGCCTCGTCTAGCTTCTTCGAGAACCACCCCCCGCTCAGGGCGTCGAGGTCCGCGGTGAGTTCTTGGACGCGCAGGTCCTTACGAATGCGTTCGTTCAAGTCTTTCGGGGGGCTCATCTCGAGGTCTACCTGCAGGCGGCGCCTCTCGAAGTAACGACGGGTCGCGTCGTCGAGGACGCGGTCACGCAGGTTTGCGAGGCGTACGCCCTCACGGGTCACCGCCAGCTCCTGGGGATTGAAGACCAGCTCATCGAGCGACCAAGTCCCCTGCACCTGCAACTTGTAACCGACGTCATTGTCACGCGTCTCCACCACCGCTTCAGTGGCGCTGGTGTCGGTGCGAGTGCGGAGGTCATCATCAAGTTCATAGTCGACGCGGGAACGAAACTCGGGGAGCAAGGCCGCCGTGCGGGAGCGAAGCCGCCATGATGCCACGAGGTCGGGATGAGCTTGTGCGTAGTCGAGGACGGCGACTTGCACCTCCCGAATAGACGGCTCAGCGGCGAAGCGATCGAGCACCCGCTGCGCCACCTCCGACGACACCGTATCGCCTTGTCGCGTGATGAGCGCCCCAGAGACCGCGCCGCCGTCCTCAGTGCTGACGCGGCCTTGCATCTTGGCGAGCACCCCAGAGGAAACGCCGGGCACCCGGGTGAGGTCCTCTACCGCCAAAAACGGTCCGTGGGCCTCGCGATCTTGCACGATGGCCTCAGCGAGTTTGCGGCCGATCCCCGGCAGCTGGGCCAGCTCCTCGACGT
>JBMTAX010000945.1:0-1482 GCA_049429145.1 Myxococcota bacterium | reverse complement strand
GCTGTCTCACAGCTTGGGCGCTCGGGGGCGCGCGTGCGATCGCGGTAGCGGCTCGCGTAGTCTCGTGCGCTGCACGGGAGGGACTCATGCGTTTTGTCGTCGGGTTTTGTGGGCTCCTCGTGATGACGGGCTGCGGGCAGGCCATCAGTGACTTGGTCTCGGCGCGTGAGAACGGCAGCGCCAATGCGAGCGGTAACAGTAACGGCAATGCCGACCGCGGCGGCGTGCTGGTGAATGTCTTCGCGGCGAGCGTGGGCGCCTGCCCGATGGGCGGTGTGAACGTAGAGTCGGGTCCCGACCGCAACGGCGATGGGCAGCTCGCTGACGATGAGGTCACGAAGATCATCGCGGTGTGTAACGGCGAGAGCGGGGCAGAGGCCCTCGTGGACGTCGAGGTGGAACCGCCAGGAGACGCGTGCCCCGACGGTGGCGTTCGGATTCGCAGCGGGCATGACCGCGACGGAGACGGCGAGCTTGGTGAGCAAGAGGTCTCGCGGGTAGAGCGCGTGTGCCACGGCAGCGCGGGTCGTGATGGGCTCTTGTCGCTCATCGCGCTCTTTGAGGTGGGCCCTGGCGACACCTGTGCGGGGGGCGGCGTTCGCATCGAGACGGGCCTCGACATCGACGGCGACCACGTCTTGAGTCCTGGCGAGGTAACGCAGTCGGCGGTGCTATGCCACGGCGTCCCCGGGGCGGATGGGACGAGCTGTACCGTGGAGCGTGACGACGTGCGTGGCACCGTTACCATCCTCTGCGAAGACGGTACTGCCGCCACCCTCGAGGACGGTGAGGATGGCGCCCCCGGTCTTGACGGGGTCTCGTGCACGCTCGTGGACAATGGCGATGGGACGCGCACCCTGCAATGTAACGACGGCACCAGCGCTGTCATTCGCGACGGCGCGGACGGCGCGGACGGCACGGATGGCGCACCGGGCACAGACGGCGCGGATGGGCACAGCAGCCTCGTGCTCGTCGACGGTAATGTGGGTTCCGCCTGCGTGAAGTACGGTAACGGTGGGCGTCGTATCCGTACGGGACTCGACAACGGCGATGGGGGAGGCACCGCCAATGACGGGGTACTGTCGGATGGCGAGGTGGATTCGACGAGCTACGTCTGTAATGGCAGCGACGGGGACACTCCGACGGTGACGGCCTTTGGGGCTGGGGACGAGGGAGTGAATTGTAAGTTCAGCGGCGGCATCAAGGTACAGGTGGAGTCGAACGCGCCTTTCTATCTGTGTCATGGCGCGATGGGCGCGACGGGTGCTGCAGGAGCTGACGGTGTCACCCCCACTGTCGTCGCCTTCGCGGCTGGCGACGAGGGAACCAACTGTGATGTCACCGGCGGCATCAAGGTGCAGGTAGGCGACAACGCACCGCTCTACGTCTGCAACGGTTTGACCGGGGCCACCGGGGCTGCGGGCGCCGACGGACTCACGCCCTCCATCACCGCCTTCGCTGCCGGCGACGAGGGGACGAACT
>JBMTAX010000944.1:0-1485 GCA_049429145.1 Myxococcota bacterium | reverse complement strand
CCCGCCGTGGGCGATGGGCCGACCATCGACGACGGCACCGACGAGCCGCCACTCCCGCCCCCCCTGTCGATGTACTTCGCCATGCAGAGCGATCGCCTTGCTGCGAAGCGCACCGCCTGTGGACTCCTTACGTCGTCGCCGCTCCCCGAAGGCCTCGATGAGCATCTCACGACGCGCCTCGAATATGAGGCCCACGTCGATTGTATCGCCGACATCGAAGCTGCCGGTTGCACCTCGAACCTTGTGCAAGGCGGTGACCTCGGCGTGGCACCGCGCTGTTTGTACGCGGAGCCCACGACCTATGACGTCATCAATCCTCCGGTGACCTGCCCTTTCGTCGTCGACGAGTACTCGTTCTCCCCCGACCGAGATCGATTTTCGCTCCATAACGCCTATTGGCTCTTGTGGATGGCGACGACCTGCAACCTCGCAGACCCCACGCTTATCTCGGCAGCGTTCGCTGCCCGAGGATTCCTCGACGTCAAGGTCGTGCAGGCCGAACGCCTGACCGTCGTCGTTGTCGAGCAAGACGACTACGTTGTGTTCGTGTTCAAAGGCTCCACAGAGACCGGCGACTATCTGAGCAATGCAGCCTACGCGATGAAGTCGAGCGAAGAGACGGGCCTTCCGGGTCGCGTACATTCGGGCGTCTACGGCACCCTCGCCTCGGGGGTCGCCACCCTCGAGCCAGAGCTCATCGCCGCTCGCGACCGCGGCAAGAAGGTATTCCTCGCAGGTCACAGCCTCGGCGGGGCTTGCGCACAAATGGCGGCGCTCAAGGCGACCGCGTTAGGCGTCAACGTGGAGCAGCTCTATGCGTTCTCGAGCCCGCGGGTGGGGGACGCGGAGTTCGGGGCCGCCTTGGAGCTTGTCCTCGGGGAACGCCTGCATCGCATTAACAATGGGCTCGACATCACCCCACATGTACCGCCGTCGGCAGCGGCAGAGGATTCGGCGCGAGAGGCGATCGTGGAGGTACTCGGCGATTCGGAGAACCCGGGTTTCTGGCTCGGAACATTATCGGTGACGCTGCAAGCGGGGCTTCTCCTCGCGGATTACACGCACGCCGGGGATGCCTACGCCTTCGATGAACGCGGGTACCTACAGGCGTTACAGCCCTACAGTGACGAGGATGAGATCGTCTACTGGGAGCAGTTGCCAAGCGTGGTGGGAGAAGACAACCTCGTCGAGGTGACCAGCGGCTTTGGACAATTGCCGGCGTACCACGACGACGACACCCACCTCTGCTTCCAAGCCCGGGCCATCAGCCAGCTTTTGTATTCGCGGGAATAGGGGCTGCGGCACCGCCGCCAACCGACGAATATCCTGCCTTTGAGCACAACTCTCTGCGTCCATGAACGCCCTCGGGGCGATGGAGCCAGCCCCTCGATAGGCAGCGCTACGTATAGGTCGCCGCGGTGAAAAGTCACGCCCTCCTGCGAGCCGTTCGTGGTCCACCAAGAGCGGCCAGGTGAGACCACCACC
>JBMTAX010000943.1:0-1487 GCA_049429145.1 Myxococcota bacterium | reverse complement strand
CATGGAACAGTTCCGTCCAGACCGCGGTCGTCGGAGGGGAGCCATAGTGAACACCACGGGAACTCAGCACCCCCCGCAGCGCACTCGGAGAGACGACTTCGCGGCAGAGGCGCTCGGGCTGCCGAAACCCCATGCTTCCGAGCAGTCGTGGCGGGTTCCCGCGCATGTCGACGAGGGCGATGCGATCGAAGTGGCGACGCAACCCTTGGGTCGCTGCGGTGACCACAGCTGTGACGTCCGTCGCCCCAGCGAGGGCAAGCTCCTCGCGAGAAGGGGGGGCTTCGGGGGGCTTCGCGCCCTTCTTCTGGGTCAGGAGCACCACGACATCCTCCTCAGTAGGAGGTGGCGCATGGGGCGGAACGCTCGGATCGCTCTTCAGTCTCGTCAGCGCGATGGGCTCCTCGATGGTGACTTCAGCGACAAAGGCATCTCGTCCGAGGCTCTCTTCAGAGAGCACCTCGAAGGAGGTCTCGGTGGCGGTATGGGGCTGAGGTCGTGCGGCAGCTTCGGGCCCAGACCGCGCCTTTTCGGGCGAAGCCGCGCGTGGGCTCTCCGTGCGGCCGTTTGGTCGCTCCAGGTCTGCGAGCCACCGGAGCAGTTCAGCGGCGCTCTGGGGGCGCTCCGCGGGCGACTTTGCCATGAGTCGTCCGATGACCTCATCAGCCCAGGGCGGGGTTGGGTCGCGAAGAGGGTAGGCATGCACCTTCGGCGGAGGGTCTTGCAGGTGCCGCACGAGGATCTGCACGGGAGTGGGACCCGGAAATGGAATTTGCCCGGTCAGCAACTCGAACCACATGGCTCCGAGGGAATACAGATCGCTCTTTCCGTCGTCGTTGGCCCCGCTGATGCGTTCTGGTGGCATGTACGCTGGGGTGCCCGGGACAGAGTTGCGTTGTGTGAGCCGCGCTGCATTCGCAGCGTCGAGCTCCATGGTGCGGGCAAGGCCGAAATCGAGGAGCTTGACGAAATCATCGTCGTCACCCGCGGGCACGACCATGACGTTGTCGGGCTTCAGGTCCCGATGAATGATGCCTCTGCTATGGGCCTCCGCAAGTCCCCGCAACATGCCGCGCACGACGTGAAGGGAACGCGTCCACGACAGCGGGCCATCTTCCTCGAGGACTCGGCGCAGGCTACGTCCGCGGAGGAACTCCATGGCGAGGTACAGCTGGTTCCCTTCGGCCTGCCCAAAGTCGTAGATCGTGACGATGTGGGGGTGGGTGAGTGCGCTTGCGGCGCGCGCCTCCTTTTCGAAACGCTTCAGCGCGATCTCGTCATTGGCGAGCTCACTTCGAAGCAGCTTGAGCACCACCTGGCGCCCGAGTGGTACTTGGGTGGCGACGTAGATCTCCCCCATGCCTCCCTGGTCGAGCCGCTGCTGGACGCGATAGCGGCCCGCGAGGGTGCGACCGATGAGAGAGTCAGGAGGCGTGGTCACGGGTGAGTTCATTGCGAAACGGGGGGCAGTCTGCTTCAGGCCGAGGTCC
>JBMTAX010000942.1:0-1488 GCA_049429145.1 Myxococcota bacterium | reverse complement strand
GGGACGCGGGCTTCGGCGAGTCCCTCGTCGATGAGGAATACCGCACCGAGGGTCACCTCTAGGTCGCCGGCAGAGAGTGAGAAGGCGATCCCAGGTCTGAAGCCGCTACCCTGTATGGTGACGTCGTAGGGTTTCCCCTGTGGGATGACCTTTGGCGACACCGAGGCAACGGACACGTCCTCACAGCCAGCGAGGAAGAGGACGGCGACGCAGGCGAGCAGGCTGCGGATGCAGATGCGAGGAATCGACATCGCATCACCATAACGCGCTGTGAGGGTCAGCGGCACGACGTGCGGGCTCACCGACGTGAACGCCCCGTGACTTCAGCACCCGCCGTCACAGGCCTTGGGGACAGAGAAACGGGGGGCGGAGCCAAAGAGCAGACATGCGGCGTGCAGGAAATGCGGTCGCTGGACCTTGCCCCGCGGGCGGCGTGCTATCCCTGCGATTCTGATGTCGGTCACTCCCTTGCGCGCGAAGCTGTCTATTTCCGGTGCAAGCCCGCTGCCCCATGCCTTCCTCTGGTGGCTGGCTGCGGTGACCTTCGCAGCGACGAGCCTGAGTTCCCCGCTGCACGCGCCGCGTCGTTACACGGCGCTTGGCGAGGGGATGCCAGAGCAGAGGGTCACCGCGGTGGCGGTGCACCCCGTCGACGCTCGGAAGGTCTACATCGGCACCGATGGGTTTTTGCTGCGCAGCGACGATGCGGGGCAGACATGGAGGCCCATTCTCTCGTTCCCGCGTGGTCTCAGCGTCGAGGCCGAGGCGGCCCAACAAGATCGTGTGGCGCTGCGCATCGGGCAAGGGGCTGGCCTCGAGATGAGCGGGGGCCTCGGGATGGGCGCAGGGGCAGACCTAGGCGTCGGACTTGGTGCCGGGGGCCTGAGTGATGGCCTGGATCTCGTCGACGGTGACCCCGCATTGGAGTTGCGCGGTGAGCGGGAGCCCTCTGAAGAGGAGGATGACCTTGCTGCGGCGCCCCGCGCGCCCCGTGACGCTCCCTTCTCGCTGCCTTCGGGCGATGCTGACCTTGTGACGATTTTTCCGCGGGAGGAGCCCGGGGTGCGGGCGATCCTCTTCGTGCCCACGGGGAGCGCTGCATCACCGATCCTCTACGTCGCTACGCCTCGAGGGCTCTTCAGGAGTTCTGACGGGGGAGAGTCGTTCACAGAGCTTGAAATCGCCGGTGGGGCGCTGGTGAACGACATTCGAGACGTGGCTGTAGACGCGACTTGGCCGCAGCGCATCTGGCTTGCGACGGCTAACGGGGTCTTGGTCAGCTTCGACGAGGGAGCGCGGTTTCAGCCCGTCCAAGGGAGGCTCGGATACCTCGCGGCGCTCAGCGTACATTGCGAACGAAGAGGTACGGAGGACCTCGCGCTCGTCGGCACCGAGCAGGGTCTGTGGCGGTCGTGGGTTGGAGGACTCACGGTCGGAGAGCTGCTGTTGAGCGGGGCCGCCGCGCGCGCGCCCCTCGCGGTCGTGGGG
>JBMTAX010000941.1:0-1492 GCA_049429145.1 Myxococcota bacterium | reverse complement strand
GCAGCACGGGAGTAAGCAGGCGCGTGCTGCTCAAGGAGGCCCCCTCGGTAGGGGCCGTGTGGCTCCCTCGATGAGTCTTGAGAGCACGGCCACATCCTCGTGGAGAGTCGGCCCGGGGCGCATCAGGATGGGGCCCTTCGCGGCCGCAACTACCAGAGGCTGCCCCCCTCGCGCGAGTACACCGAAACGTGCCCGCAGCGCTGCGGCACCCGCTTCGCCTTCCGCGGAAATAATCACGTCGGGCCTCGAGGCAAGCAGGGCCTCAAGAGACCAGCTGGGCCACGCGGGAGCCTCTCGCGAAACGGCGGGGACGCCGCCTGCAGCGATGATGGCTTCATCGGCAAAGGTGCCTGGCCCGGCGACGACGAGGGGCTGGCTCTGCACGGCGACGACGACGCGAGGAACGATGTCGCGCAGGCGTGCCTCGTCGCGAATGCGGGCGAGACCTGCATCGAGCGTCGCGCGTAAGGCAGCGGCTCGCTCAGGTTCGCCCACGGCGACCCCGAGGAAGGCGATCATGTCTCGCACCTCGGCCAGTGTGTCTCCGAAGAGCACGGCGATGGGGATACCCTGTTCCCGCAGGCGATCGAGGAGTGAACGTTGTCCGAGCGAGGGCATAGCGACGACGAGGTCCGGTTTCAGAGCGAGAATCGCCTCCAGCTGTGGGTCGATGAACCCACCCACTCGTGGCAAGGTCGTGGCCGCTGCGGGCCGATCACAAAAACGCGTGACCCCGACGACGCGCGCGCCAACGCCGAGGGCGAAGAGGGTCTCTGTAAGCACCGGCGCGAGGGAGACGATCCGCTGCGGCGATGTCGGTAGGGCCAGCGATTCCTCCGGGGGACGGTGCCAATGGCCTCGTCGTGCCTCGACGATCTCGGCACGCGTCGGCGCCGCGAGCGAGAACGATGCCAGCAGTGCGAGGAGCAGCGCGCGCGTCATGGGCCAAGCACCTCATCGAATCGCAGGGGAATCCACTCGCTGCTCAGGCCGAGAAGGGCAGCCGCGGCGGGAACCCCGGGGTTTGCCGCGGGATGCACGGCGATGGCCTGGAGGCCTCGGGGAAGGCCATCGTCTGGGCGCAGCACGATGGGGTCCACGAAGGGCCAGGGGTCGAGCTGCCCAGCAACGACGTCGAGTACGTGCAGCGCATCGGTGCCGAACTCGGTGATGAGGGCAAGCCCGCCGATGAGGCCCCGCACCTCAAAGACAGACTCGAGCCCTGCGGTTCCCAGTGAAAACTCCACCGCACGGGACGTGTCACTTGCGTCGCGCGGGATCCGCAGCACGCGCGCCGAGAGTAAACTCCCGACGACGACATAGTCACCGACGAGCGCGGGAGTACCCGGCGCAAAGTCGTTGAGTTCGATCACCTGTGCCACCGAAAGGCTTTCAGGCAGGACTCGCACCAAGCCGCCCGGCGAGGCGGCGGAGAACCCCTCGCCGCCACGCTCGAGCGCCCCCGAACAACTGACCCATGCTGCGCCCGCCT
>JBMTAX010000940.1:0-1494 GCA_049429145.1 Myxococcota bacterium | reverse complement strand
GGGGGGGGGGGACGGCGCAATGCGCCGCGTCATGTAGTGAGCTGAGGCAGATCCTGGAAGATCGCCCCCATTCTGGCCCTACCCCTGGACCTCTGTAAAACTTCGGACCTCTTCGCCCGCCGCGGCTGCCGAGGTCCACATGCGTGCGCTCCATCCCCTGAACGCTCTGCGCCTTCTCTGTCTCCTGTCGCTCACCCTCATCGTCGCGTGTCCCCTCGGGCGCGATTCTCTTGATACGCCCGACAGCGGCAGCAGCGGAGGCACGGATCCCGCCCCGACCGACGGGGGAGGCACCGACCCGGCGCCCACGGATGGTGGAGGCACCGACCCCGGCGTCTCTGCTGACAGCGACGGGGACGGCGTGGGCGACGCCGACGACAACTGCCCGGCGGTGGGCAACCCCGAGCAGCAGAACGCCGACGGGGACGCCTTCGGTGATGCTTGCGACAACTGCCCCGATATCCCCCACGACGACCTCGCGGACCTCGATGGTGACGGCATCGGTGACTTTTGCGACCTCGACGCCGACGGCGACAACGTCCCCGACTACGAAGACAACTGCCGGGGACTCGCAAACCCCGACCAGGCGAACGCCAACGGGGACGCGTTCGGGGACGCCTGCCAAATCCCGCTCTGCGGCGATCGCGTCCTGAACCCAGGCGAAAGCTGCGACGACGGCAAGAAGTGCTCCGATGGAAGCGGGTGTATCACCGACCAGCAATGCTTCGGCATCGGCGACGGGCGCTGTCAGCCCCGCAGCGGCGACGGCTGCAACCAGAACTGCCAGCTCGAGCTCGGTTACTCCTGCGGCGCCACAGGCATCGAGACGTGCCGCGGCACCTGCGGCGACGGCATCAAGGTCACCGGTGAAGTCTGTGACGACGGCAACAATGTCCCCGGTGATGGCTGCAATGCCAGCTGTGGTACCGAGCGAGGCTGGCTCTGGAATCTCACGACCAACCAGCTGCTGAATTCCGTTTGCGGCGACGGAATCATCGTCGTCACCGAAGCTTGCGATGACGGAAACCTCACCGCCGGCGATCCCCTCGACCCATTGACCCTCGACGGCTGTTCGAACCCGCAGTGTAAAGTAGATGTGGGCTTCGTCTGCAACGGCCCAGGCACCTGCGAGACGGTGTGCGGCGACGGTCACCAGCGATACATCAAGGGCCAAGACGGCCCGGGCGTTGAGAAATGCGACGACGGGGACACCGACAATGGGGACGGCTGCTCCGCCGCCTGTACCGTCGAGGCTGGCTATAGCTGCACGGGCACCGACCCCAGTGTCTGCACCGCCGTGTGCGGGGACGGATTGGTCCGGGGCACCGAACAATGCGACGACGGCAACATCCAAGATGGCGACGGATGCAGCGCGCAATGCAATGTCGAGCAGGGCTATGACTGCGGCGCCGACTGCGTCGCGATCTGTGGCGACGGGCTCGTCAAGGGTGACGAAGTCTGTGACCAGGGCAAGACGTGCGCAGACGGCACCGA
>JBMTAX010000939.1:0-1496 GCA_049429145.1 Myxococcota bacterium | reverse complement strand
CCGCTCTCACACCTCGCGGTGTGAGAGCGGTCGTTGCGCACCTCGGCTCGATGATACCGCGCGAGTGCCACAGGTATCGTTGCCCGTGGAACCGATTCCAGGTGGCGACGCGGTGCCCGATGCTGCCCATTGATGTCCCGCCCTCGCAGACATTTCACATCGCGGGTCTAGCGGTCAGAGACCGTCGCGGCAGAAATAGCCCCGCGTTGCTCTCTGATTTCGATCTCAAAATTCGTTTTGAGGATATCGTCGTTGCGCTCGGAGATAAGGGTGCCGGGAAAACGATTCTTTCACTCGCACTCCTCGGAGGATTGCCTCCCGAGCATTTCGAGATTGAGGGCACCTTTGGGATTGCTGGGCAGGAGGAGGAAAACGCCGTTGCCATTCGGACTCGAACGACAAAGGTCGCCCTTGGGTGGCTCCCCACAAACCCAGAGGATGTCCTGAGTCCGCACCGCTCGGTGGGTGCTCAGTTGCTCGAGAGGCTGCCGTCCCTTGCTTCGGAGAGCCGGGCCTCTCGTAGAGAAAGAATGTGGAGGCTGCTGGAGGAAGTTGGCTTGCTCGACGCGGAACAAACCGCCGCTCGGGCCCCTCATCGACTATCGGATCCGGAGCGACAGCGGGTCTCACTCGCGCTCGCCTTCGCCCATCAGCCTCAGTTCTTCATTGCAGATGACCCATTCTCATCGTTGAGTTCTTCGCGGCGGCTTCCGCTCATTGAGTTGCTCGTTCGATTGGCGCGGCAGATTGGTTGCACCGTGCTCCTTACCGCACGGGACGCTTGGGTTGCGTCGCGTTTCGCCTCTCAAGTCGTGGTCTTGTGTCAGGGACGAGCCGTGGAGCGGGGGGTGAAGGAAAGGGTGCTTGAGTTTCCTGCACATCCTTGGACGCGCGCTTTTCTCGCGGCAACACCCCGCCACAATCGGGCGCAGTCCTCCGAGAGTCTCGAAATCTTGCGGCCCACGCATGCCTCAGCGCATGCATCGTGTCCATTCTCCAAGCATTGTTCCCACGCTCAGCCAAGCTGCTTCGAGGAGCTTCCCCAATGGCGTTCCTTGGGAGACCTGCATGAAGCCCGGTGTCTTTCTGTCGACACCTCGGGGTCACCGTGAGTGACGTGGTGAAAAACCATGCGCATGTGCAGGTGCCCCTCCTCGACGTGCGCGACCTATGCGTCACCCATCGACGATTTCGCGCTGCGCCGCCGCCCTTCATGGAGCAGCGCGAGCTCCCACAGGTGGCCAGGATGCTCTGGCACGCCATCGCCCCTGCGGCGGAGCAACGCATTTTCGCGGTGACGGATGTCCAATTGCAGGTCGCGCGAGGAGCTTCGTTGGGCATCCTTGGCGAGACGGGGGCCGGCAAGAGCTCCCTGGCCAGAGCGCTCTCGGGAGCGATAGTGCCCGACGAAGGGGTGGTGCTCGTCGATGGGATCGATGTGCACCGTAGTCGCGGTGATGCACGACGTCGACTGCGCACTCTGTTGCAGCTGATTG
>JBMTAX010000938.1:0-1498 GCA_049429145.1 Myxococcota bacterium | reverse complement strand
TATGACGACATACGCATCGACAACAACCCGATACTGTCGACGTTGCAACTGCCGCTGTTGGCGGAACTCGGGGGAGGGCTTGCGCTCACCCACAACAACGCGCTGGTCAGTATCAGCCTGCCCGCGCTGCAGCTCATCGCTGGCGATCTCGTGGTCACCGACGCACAGACGCTCAACTCACTGCTCTTGCCTGCGCTCATCACGCTCACTGGATCACTCACGCTCAGCGACAACCCGGCGTTCCTCTACGCGGGCTTCCCTGCGGGATTTGACGTGCTCGGTACCTCGTTCGTGGTCATCAACAACGCGGCATGGGCGTGCAGTGACGTCGACGAGCTCTTCTGCCAAGGAGGAGGCACCACCACGACGCCGGTCACCTACCTCAACTCGAACAACAAGAACGCGTGCAGCAGCCCGCGACCAGTGTGCGCGCCCTGAGCATCCGCTCGGGCGGTGGGTTCACGTATCGCACCGACGCATCGTTCCGCCGGTCGTGCCCTTGCTTGCGACCGTCGTCAAACAAGAGCCGCTATTTTGTTTTTCTCGCCGGGGCTCGCTGGGAGCCACAGCGGCAAAAAAATGCGGAGCCCGCGGAGGCGCACGCTTGCGCAGAAGTAAAAGTACGGCTTAGCGTCCTCTCGCGCTGCGCATCGGTCGCTCACGCGACGCAACCACGGGGAAGAACATGCGCAGTTCACGACGACAAACCATGGCCACGACAAACTCAACACCACTGGCAACCCGCCGTACCCGCGACCGCGTGACCGCCGCTCCCACCAGCGCGCCGCGTTCGGTCGTGCGCGGGCTGACAGGTCGAAAGGCGAAATTGTCAGACATCTTCAGCCCCACGATCCCTTGCGCGCAACGCCGGCGCAGTCCAACACCCACAGGCGTCACCCCTAACGCGACCGGCCTCCTGCAGGCTTTGTCGCTCGCTCCTAGTCACTCATTCCTTTGTCATCCCTGGAGGACCCTATGATCGCCAGAAGTTTCCCCCACCGCGGGTGGGCGGCTGTCGGGCTCGCGTTCAGCGTGTTCGGCGCTGCTTGCTCCCCCGACGAGCCCACCGACGAGCCCGACCCCGAGCCGAAGCCGGAGTGCACCGCCGCCTCCGATTGCGCTGACGGCGAGACCTGCTCCTCTGCCGGCAAGTGCGAGACGCCAGCAGAGCCGGCGATCGAGTACACCCTGTCCCTCACCGGGCCCTCCTCCCTCGAGGCTGGCACCTCTGGCGTCTACCGCGCCAGCATCGATCCCGCCCTCGACGGCTTGACCTTCCGCTTCCTCGTCGACGGCGAAGAGGCCCAGGCCGACGGCGCCTCCAGCAGCTTCAGCTACCGCGCCCCCGCGGGTTCGAGCGGCACCCGCACCCTCAAGGTCGAGGCCACCCTCGCCGGCGAGACCGAGGACGACGCCGCCGAGACCTTCACCGCCGAGCTCTCGGTCTCCATCACCGCCGCCGCTCCGCTCCCGACGGGCACGCTCGTCGAGGCGAGCG
>JBMTAX010000937.1:0-1502 GCA_049429145.1 Myxococcota bacterium | reverse complement strand
TATCGAGGGTCATGGTGCGGATCAGCTCTCGGCGATCTTCGTTCGTCTCGAGCAGCTGATGCGGGACGAGGGTGCCCTCGTCTTGCGCGTCGAAGTGTCGACGTTGCACTGGGGAGAGCACGCGGTACTCGAGGATGACGCGCGGGACTTCAACTTCGTATTCCCTCTCTTCATACCGGTGTTCGGCGGCTCGTCTTCCGCCCTGGGTTCCTCGAACACGCATTCATTTCCTCCTGGACCCACGTCGGCAAAGCGCTCTTACATCAGGACCACGAGGACCTACTCACGCGACTATGGCGGGAGTCTTTCAAGGGTATCTCTTGGGTCGCTCACGTGGAGATCGATGAGCCCGATGACGAAACGGCGCGACTGCAGCGACTTGTCAGCGAGGCCAGGGAGGCATTGGCGCGGGGCCCCAGTGTAGAGCGAGAGATGCTCGACCACCGCAAGCGGATGGCGGTGTTGGTGCGAGCGCTAAAGAGACAGCGCGCTTCCCTGGACTTGGCTCGGTGCGTGGGCCCGAATGGTGATCCTGCTGTGCTACTCCCTGAGCTCGAGGCTGAACGCTCGCGCGTGCAGGTCGGAGTTGGGCAATCGCTTTTCGATATTGCGACGGTGGCGTCCCACCCTGAGACCGGGGAGTTTTTGGCCCTCGGGTTCGCCCAGGTCGCGTTGTCGTTGTTGCAAGACGAGAAACTCGGCGACCTCAGCGCCCTCGCCGCCCAGGCGCAGCAACTTCTCGCTCACGAGACGCGCCCGAAGCAACGGAAGGCGCTCGGGGTCGCGGTCGATGGGCTCGCGCGAGAACTGCGAACCGATGACGCTGCTGCCCAACTCTTGGCCGCGTTGCAGAGCGGAGACACGCTGCCCCCTGAGGCGTTGTCCGGGCTCGCGTGGTTGCTCGCTGCTTTTGACCCGATGCCTGCGCTCCTCTTGCTCGAAGCATCGCTGCCCGCGGCGGTGCGCCAGGCGCTGCGCGACGCTCTCGCAGCCCACGCTGCCACGAACGCTGTCATGGTCGCGCGCAAGCTGCGTACAGCCCCTGATGCGCTCGCGAAAGAGCTCCTCGACGTGGTGCAGCGCATGGCCCTGGCGAAGAAGGTGTTTCTCCTCGAGCCCGGCCTACAACACCGCAGCGCCGACATCAGGGGCCTCGCGTTGCAGGGGATCTTGCGCTGTGGTGAAGAGAGCGCAGCCGCGACCGCCATCGGACGTGCCATCCCGCGCTGCACCCACATAGACGAGCGCCTCTCGCTTATCGCCTCTCTCACGCGTGTGGAGTGCTCGGTCGCTGAGCGTTTCGTCATCGAGAGACTCGAAGAACCGGACCTCGTCCCCGTCGAGGTGCAGGCCCTGTGGACTACCTTGTTGCAGTTCACCACGCAGACCTCACTGGCGGTCGCGAAGGGGGTCATTACCCAACCTACCCGAGGTCTCCTCGGCGCGAGCCATGGTGAGGACAAAAAGATCGCTCTCGTCGAGGCAGCCGGAGCGTTGGGAGG
>JBMTAX010000936.1:0-1515 GCA_049429145.1 Myxococcota bacterium | reverse complement strand
CTCGGCGTCGTCAGAGGGGCTATCGGGAGGGAACCTCTCCAGGGCTCGCCGATAGGCCTCCTCGATCGCATCAGGGGAGGCCGTCGGCTCGATGTCCAACACCGCGTACCACGAGCGCGCCAAGGCCCTCATAGGGCCTCGGTGAGCTCGATTCTTGGTGCGGTGTCGACCCATGTGGCTTCCGTTGCCTTCGCCACGCCAGCGGAGGCGAGGTGTAGTCCCTGAACGCCCCTAGGGACATCCGTATGCAAGGGATCGTAATGAAGCCCCAGGAGGTCCCTCAAGTTTCTCACCACCCGAAAGGCGCTTTGGGCCCTTCAATCGGGGAGCAGCTCGGTGTTCCAGTAAGATGCCGCTACCGGGTCAAGGAACGGCAGCCATTCTTTGTGAGGGACCCTGCCTAGCAGCGGCGTGAGGGTGCTCCACGAGGGCCGTGCCGGTTCGCGGAGCAGACGCATGCCCGCCTGCCTGGGGGTCCGCCCTCCCTTCGCGAGATTACAGCGCACGCAGGAGCAAACCACATTCTCCCACGTGGTCTTGCCGCCCAGCATGCGGGGGACGACGTGGTCGAGGTTGAGCTGGTGCCGCGGCAGCGTGCGCGCGCAGTACTGGCAAGTGAAGCCGTCGCGGAGGTACACGTTTTGGCGGCTGAAGCGGACCTTGGTACGGGGCAGGCGCTCATAGGCTTGGAGTACCAAGACCCGCGGCACTTTCAGCACCATCCGAGGCGTGTGAATCACCTCATCTCCTTGTTCCGCGGCGAGCTCCGCCCAGGAAGCGAAGTCGAAAGTACGAAACTGGTCATCGAGGGCACGTGCCGTTCCGGCGTACAACAGACCGAAGGCACGCAGCGCCCGGGTGACTGTGACAGGCTGAAAATACCGATTCAGAATCAGGACGCGGGCGTCCAAAGCCTCGGAGGACATGGTGTATCAAGTCAGCGAGACGCGCCCGCAGACTTGCTCCTGGCAAGGGATTAATATCTTGTGCTGCTGCTCACCACGAAGGCCAGTGTAACCAAGGGGAAGACGTCGCGCCACTTCATGAAATACACTGGTGCGATCGTACCCAGCGACGAGCGCGCGGGCGGGCCGCTCACCGCGTCCCTCGGAGACCCCTAGAACACCATGTGGACCCTGGAGACCCAGCTCGCCCTTGTGGCCATCATCGTCGCCGGAGCGACGACTGCGGCGATCTTGTTGCGCTCACGCCGGGCGCTGTACGCACGGTTTGCCGCATTTGCCACCACCGTCGGTCTCTATTACGTGACCGCACTCGTCACAGCGGTGTTGGCGGACGCGACGCCGCTTGCCTCGGCACGGATCGTGGCGGGAAGCGCGGTCGTGATCACCGCAGCCCTGTTCTTCGACGCAATCTTGGGGGAGGCGGGTGTGAGGGCCCGCGAGCGTCGACGCAAAACGTATCTTACCGCGGTCGGAATGGCGGTGGTCGGCTTGACGCCGCTGGCAGAGGAACTCGCGGTGCAGGCGTCGTTGTCTGCGCTGGTCCTCGTGC
>JBMTAX010000935.1:0-1516 GCA_049429145.1 Myxococcota bacterium | reverse complement strand
CCGAGGCTGGCGAAGCCTCCACCGCAACAGCCGGCGCCGTTGCCGACGACACGTAGACACACATCATTCCCACTGTCATCGCCCCAAAATCGTGGATGAAAGATCTGCTTCACGCGCTCTGCGTAGGTGCCCCGGAGGCCCCGCTTGCCGTCAGCCTCATCATGGCAATCGAGCTCCGCGCCGAGCAGTGAATCACTGCAGGAAATTAGCTGGCCAGCGAGAGGGGTGGACATTGCTAACTTTGCGCCGACGTCAGCGAAGCGACGTGGCGCATAGTGCATTTCGAAAGTGCTCAACACAGGACCAACTGCCTGTGATGCCAGGGACGAGAAAGGAATGCGGAGCTTTTCTGGGCGAAGACCGGAGGACGTCCACACCGGCAGCGCGGCGAAGGGATCACGGAAGCCGAGGGGGCTGCGGCCATTGAAGAAGGTGTCGGCCCGCCCGTCCCAGAAATTGCGCAGGTGAAAGACCGCGTTCAAGACGCTTGGGGTCGCTCGAGGCTCTACGCGGCGCACCGTTTGCGGAATGCCAGGGGCTGCCTCGATGAAGCTCTGCGAGAAGGGACCGTCTGCTGGCGCGAAGACCACGAGGTCATTCCTTCGTCCGGAGAGGCCGAAAAATGTGCCTGCCCGTATCCCTTGGGAGGAGATGACATCATTGACATCGAGCAGGAGAGGGTCTTTCGCACCCCGAAGCCCGGGTGTCCCGTCGACGTCATCGGGGAGCCACCCAAGTTGCAGGAGGCGATCTTCACTCACCGGTATACCTACGACGGCTCCTTGATCATTCACCGCGTTGAAGTGCGAGCTCCGCAATGCGTTGTTGGAACCATTCAAGTCAAAGTCGAGGTCGCCGCTCTTCAAGCCAGGGCTGATCTGGTGAATGGACCGGTGATCGGCACCCGCGTGGTAATGGCACGAGGCGCACGACTGGACACCGTCACCACCCACCTGCATGTCCCAGAAGAGCGCCTTGCCGAGCCGCTGCAGCTCAGACTGTTGGCCCGCACTTGTGATGGCCTCCATGGGCCACAGGTGTGCATTGGGGCCAGTCTTGTCGAGCAGTCCGAGGACATTGACGTCGGGGACTGGCCGTTGGGAGAGCGGTGCGACCGGGAACTGCGCGAGCGCCGCGGCGGAAATAAAGAGCGACAGCAGAGCGCCGAGACGGCAATGCGCGTTGCACCACAGGGAGTGGCGCGCAGATTTCCTTATCGTTGGCCTTGCCGCGGCAGGTGGTCGGCGGCGTGAAGCAGGCCTTTGCGGCAAAAGTAGCGCAGGAATGTATAGGCGTGACATGCAGATTTCCCCCTGGGATCTCGCCTGTCATCGACGAGACCACACCTGCAACGAGCTAGGTCGAATGGCGCGCTGCGGCCAGCGCAAGGACTTCGATGTGACGACCCGTGAGGCGGTGCCACCGGTGCATTGGGGGTTCGTGCCGACGCAGAAGGCTTTGCAGCGACGTCATGTCTTCGAGTCGCTACGTCTTTCCGTACATCGGGAGGGAGAAT
>JBMTAX010000934.1:0-1520 GCA_049429145.1 Myxococcota bacterium | reverse complement strand
GGGTGCGGATAGCGTCTTCGTCTTCCACCACGACGACGAGGGGCCCGTCGCCCTCGGGTATCTGCACCCCGTCGTCGATGGCGGCCACCGGGGGTGACGGGATGGCAATGGGACGCGCCGGAGGTGAAACGGGCGCGGAGTCCGCGAGCTGTGCAGCAACCCGTGCCCCGTCGCCACTCGGTGAAGATGAGGTGACAAGTGGAGCCGCAGGGGCAGCGGGAGCTGCCGCGACGGGCGTCGTGGCCATAGCAGGTGGCGTTCCCGTCGGTGCGGCCGTCGCGGTTGTGCGTCGCGGAGGGGAAGCAGGCTTGCTCGCCAGACTCGACAACGCGTCACGAAGGGCGTCAGCCTGCCCCTGGGCCGCGGGGGCGGGAGCGGCTTTGTTCGCCACTCGTCGCAGCGCCGCAAAGGGACCCGCGAGTTCAGCGACGAGCGCGTTCACCGAACCCTCGCCCCGAGGCGGCGGCGCCCGCACCACCTCGAGGTAAGCCTTGGCCTTCATCGGAGAGCGTGCACCGACGAGCACCTTCGCGCCCTGCGCATGTTCGGCGAACGCTCTCTCGATGGCGGCCGTGAGCCGACCGTGGAGCGCGAGAACGGGTCGCACCGGGAGACCGAGCACGAGCTCCAGCTCACTGAACAGTTGTTGCTCACCTACCTGGGCCACGGCGACGGTGACGGCATCCCTGCCGACCGATACCGGGAGGATCAGGTTGTCTGATGCGATGGCCTTGGGGATGCGGTCCAGCAAAGAGAGGTCGATGGTCGACGCCTGCAAGTCGAGAACGGGGTGCTCTGCGAGGCGCGCAAGGGCTGTGCAGACTTGCCGGTCTGAGGCGGCACCGCTCTCGACGAGGTGGGACCCGATGCGAGCCCCGGAGGTCAGCGCAGCGACCGCGGCATTTTCGACCTTGGCCCTGGTCACCACGCCTTGCTCGACGAGCAGGTCACCTAACCGTTGTTCCGCCACAGAAGACTCCAAACGACCCCGCAGGGGTCAAACTACGCGGGTCGGCGTCAGGGGGAAAGCAGGAACACGACGGAGTCAGATGCGACGAGGAGCCATCGCGTTACAGCGTGAGGGGTATAGTTGCCCCGGCGGCGGCCGCGGACGACACCGCTCGGTAACCGAGCCTTGCAGGGGCTGTTCGACTCGATCGTCACGGCGGCGGCCAACGTCCGACGTGGAACGGGGGTATCGACGCCGGTCGGGGCGCGCTACACCGAGCGGAACAGAGGCACAACGCTGGACCGCCCGCGGGCCAACGGCAGCGCCGCCGCGAGGAGTTCTCGTCGTGTTTCGTTGGCTTTCCCCCGCACCCGCGGCCGCTCCACTCACTGACTGCCGCGAGGTCGATCGTCGTTATCGCCAGCTGCGTTGGCAGGTGATGATCTCGCTCACGGTCGGCTATGGCATCGCCTACACGGGGCGTCTCGGTCTCAGCATCGTGAAGAAACCCCTCATCGACAGCGGGGTCTTCGACGCCAGTGAGCTCGGCGTCATCGGATCCGCGTTCTTC
>JBMTAX010000933.1:0-1520 GCA_049429145.1 Myxococcota bacterium | reverse complement strand
CAACAACTTCGTCACCATTCCTGCAGCGATGGGCCTCGGCGCCATCTCCCTGCCAATCGTCGCTTTGTTGTACCGGCACGGCGCCTTCACCTGGGTCGACGCTGAGGAGACAGCGCGGGCGACGGCTGCGTTTTGTCCATGGCTGTTTGCCACGAGCGCGGTTCGGTCGTCGACACAGGTGTTCTATGCGCTCGAGGATCTGAAGACGCCGGTCAGGGTTTCGGCCGCGACGGTGGTGCTCACGTTGCTCCTCGGGTGGCTACTTTTGCCTTATGGGGTCACGGGCCTGTGCGCCGCCCTCAGCGCCGCCAGCGTGCTACAGCTCGTCGTCATGACCGCGTTATTGCGTCGTCGCTGTGGAGCCCTTGGCCTGCGGGAGCTGTCCAGTTCGGCGCTCGTCCAAGGAGCCCTCGCCCTCGTCGCGGCCTTGCTCGCACGGGGCGTGACGACGTACGGCGTGTGGGAGGACGGGGGCACTTTGTGGAACGCCTTCGTGCTCGCTGCTGCTCTGGTGGTGGCCGTCGGCGCCTATGCAGGCGGCGCCATCACCCTGGGACTCGACGAGGTCGCGCCCGTCATGCAGAAGCTCCGGTCGAAGCTCGGGCATCGGCGCCGCTGAAGATTTATGACGACGCTGCGAGCTGGCGTTTTGCTTCTGCCCAATGGTCCTCGAGCTCCTCGAGCGAACACTCCTCGAGCCGCTTCCCGCTCGTCCTCACGCGCTCCTCGACGATGCGGAAGCGGCGTTCGAAGCGACTGATGGTCCGCCGCAATGACGCCTCTGGGTCTACCTTGAGATGACGGGTGAGGTTGACGATGGCGTAGAGCAGATCGCCGATTTCGTCTGCGATGTGGGCGAGGTCCCCTTCGGCGATGGCCTCCTTGACCTCGTCGAGCTCCTCTTCGATCTTTGCCACCACCCCACGGTGGTCGGGCCAATCGAACCCCACGCCGTGGGCTTTCTCCCCTACCCGTAGGGCGCGAAGCAGACCGGGGAGTTCCCGCGGTACGCCGTCGAGGGCGCTTTCGTGCACGTCGCCGCGCGCACGTCTTTCCGCACGCTTGACGCTCTCCCAATCTGGCTTTTCGGTAGCGGTTCCAAAAAGATGGGGGTGTCGGCGCTCCAGCTTCGCGCGTACGGCATCGCATACATCACCGAGGTCGAAATGCCCGCTCTCGCGCTGCAGCTCTGCTTGAAAGACGATCTGCAGCAGCAGGTCCCCAAGCTCGTCGCGGTGGGCCTCCGCGCCAGGGCCCCCGCCATCTGGGGGCAAATCGTCGAGCACCTGCAACACCTCATGGGCCTCCTCGAGGAGGTAGGGGCGGAGGGACCGGAGGTCTTGGGCCCGGTCCCAGTCGCACCCGTCGGGGGCGCGAAGCCTGGACATCAACTCGGCGAGGGCAGACAAGGCGGTACCCGCCTTCTGTGCGTGGGGAGAGGGTTGCTGCTTCATGGACACTACTCCCGGGGGGCTAGACGAAGAGCCTGCTATTGCACGAGTCTAAGGCAGGTTGAGGAC
>JBMTAX010000932.1:0-1520 GCA_049429145.1 Myxococcota bacterium | reverse complement strand
CGCGTTCTTGGCCCCGCGGGGGCTTTGGCGTCAGCTGCTGCGATCGATTTGGGGGGACCAGCTGGTTTTGGTTACGACCCGCTGAGGGCGTCCCGGAACGAGAAAAATCAGCGTTTCTACCTCGGCCTGTTAGCACTCCTGCACTGCGTAGCGCACGTGGGCGCCGAACACCTCGCGGTCGACGCGCATCGGGGGCGGTGGTGCCTCGCTCTCGAGCTTGAGCACAACCCGCGCCCTCGCGATCCGTGCCGCTTGGCGAAGGACAGCCTCGTCGGGGCGGTCGGGCACGCCGAGCCCGGCCGTGCGGTAGCCAAGGAGCGCCGGCGTGGTGCGCCGCGGGCGGGCCATCATGGGGTCGAAATACACCACGTCGACGCTGGCGTCTGGCAGCGCCGCGAGCAGCGTGAAGGCGTCGCCGGCATGCACGTGAATGCGCGCCGCCGCCGCTGACCAGGGAGCGCCCTCGGCCGCTAGGCGTGGCAGCCCCTCCGCGAGGAGCAGTTGCAAGACGGGACTCTTCTCGGCCCCGATGACGTCGCATCCGAGCATGGCGCCATAGTGCAAGGCATCGGCTGCGAAGCCCAAGGTGGCGTCGAGCACGCGGCCAGGGGAACGTCCATCGGGCGCGAGGGCGCGCAGGAGCGGATGTTCACGGCCCTGGGCGAGCTTGCTGCGAAAAAGCCCGGGCTGCACGAAGAAGGCCTCGCCCGAGGGCGAGCTGACCTCGTCGCGCTCGTGGCCGACGACGTAGAACCAGTCGAAGCCCCCGTGGGCCTGCAACGACAGGAGACCGGTGCGCTCTACGAAAGGAGCGCCAAGCTGTGCGGCCACCTCGCGCGCCCGTGGACGCAAGCGTTCCTTGCGGCGGCGGGCCGTGGTGACGGCGAGGCGCGCGCCGGTGGCGTGCGCAGCGGCAGCGCCTGCGGGGGCGATGGGTGTCGAAGGGGCCATCGCCTGAGGCTTGGCCGGCACGCGTACGTTGCCAAGGGATGCCTTCCCCGCCTCCGGGGCGCGTGAGCGAATGTGCCACGTCCGCCAGGCCTTTGGTCCTGGGGGGACATCGCGGGTCATACGTCGAGGGTCGCTTTGGCTACAAAGCACGCGCAGTGGGGGACGCGCGATGGCCGCCCCGCTGTTCCCCTCGTTGCGCTTCTTCTCCTCCGCCCCGCGGCGACGCGAACACTGACGGTCCCATCGCCAGCGGGGGAGTGGGGAGGTGACCTCGCGCACAAGATCTGCGCGCTGACGACCGCGGCGGCGGCAACACCTACACACTGCGCGGCGATACCTCCTTTACCTACGATGTTGTAGGTGACGGAGAGACCCTATGACCCTCATCGCGCTGTTGGTTTCTTTCTTGTCGTCGCTGTTTGGCAACTTCCCCTCGGAGGCGCGCGAGCTCACGCCTCGTGACGTGAGCGCAAGTGCGGTGCTCACGTGCAAGCTCGGCGGCTGCAACCAATGAGCTATCGGGTGAGCCTGGCCGGCCCTGGTTCTGCACCCGGGGCCGTGGGCCCTGG
>JBMTAX010000931.1:0-1523 GCA_049429145.1 Myxococcota bacterium | reverse complement strand
CCTCGAACATTTTGCAGAAGTACATCCGCTCGCCATCCCGAAGCGAATCGACGTGAGCTCGACGATGGGGCGCGGACGGATACAGAAGGGAACACTCTTCCCGAGGCGAGCACCAGTTGGCGCACTCCTCACAGCAGTGAACGAGGCCGTATTTGCCTTGCTCTTCCCGAAAGCGAGCATCCATCTCGAGATACATGCGCGTGGTTCTCCTCGCGATCCGCGGATTGACGTCGACGTGGCGCGGGCCTGAAGGGGGCACGAGGCGTGGTTCGTCGCGTCAGTTCCTGAAGACTGTCTCCCCGTGGGGCACAATTTCCGTCCGGCCACCGTCGATAGTATCTCATGCCTCATGCTGCGCGTCACGGTTACACGGGCGGGGGATCCGTTCCTGCAGGTACATCTCCCCCAAGACGAGATCCTCATCGGACGTGGTGAAGACGTCGATGTCGCTCTGCCTAGCGAGGCAGTGTCACGGAGACACGCGCGCCTGCAAAAGCGCGACGGAGTCTGGCAAGTCAGCGATCTGGGCGCGGCCAACGGCGTCTATGTGTTGCCAGCGGGTACCGACAACGCAGAGCGCGTCGTGTTGCGGGTGCTGGCCCCGGGGGATCGCATCCAGATCGAGAACTTTGTGCTTCTTTGCGAGGAGGCCGCCGGTGCGGCGACCGCTGGTGAGCTGCCCAGGGTGGATGCGCCGGGTGCTACGGCGACGACGGCGCGGACACAGTTCATCTCGATGGTCGACGTCCTCGCGGCCCGTGAGGCCGCCGCCGCGGCCGACGCGGCAGACCAGGCTGCGCCTGCCACATCGTCGCAGGTCCCGAGGAGCGAAGCGCCCGGAGTTACATGGCCATCGAGGACCGCACCCACGGTACCCCCGTCTCCGGCGCCTGCCGTCGAAGAGGCGATGTCAGCGAGTGCGTCACTCTCATTGCCTGCGTCACCCTCATTGCCTGCGCCCCCGGCGGCCGTGGAGGCCGCGACGGCCATCCGTTCGCAGCCGCCGTCGGTTTCGTCTTCCACGACGGTGGTCGCGCCGACATCGTCGTCGGACAAGATGGCGACGTCGCCACCGTTGTCGATGGAGCCTGCAAAGGCCATGGGCACGGCGCGCGCCCCTCGGAGCTGGCGCCTGCGCCTCACCTCCGCTGCAGGGCACGACGTCAGCGTTGTCGTCGCAGAGGAACGCGCACTCGTGGGCTCTCGTCCCTCCTGCGACGTAGTGTTGCCCAAGGGGCCGCCCCTGCTCTTGGAGTTGGAACGCGTTGGGGCCGAGGTGGAGTTTCATCGTCGCCGGTGGTGGCCACTGCCGCAGATCACCCTCGACGGCCGGCGCGTATCACAAGGCTCACTTTCGCACGCCGAGTCGCTCCGCATCGGCGGGTTCGAACTCACGGTGCACTTGCGCGAGAGCGACTAAGCAGGCAGACCTGAGCCACCGGTGTGCGCAAGATCGCCGTGCGACGACGCAGTGGAGTCACAGAGATGACGTGCCCATGAACGCACCCGAATCCGATTGGTTG
>JBMTAX010000930.1:0-1524 GCA_049429145.1 Myxococcota bacterium | reverse complement strand
AACACCGCCGACCTCGTCGGGCTCGATACCTTCGTGCACGTCGCTCAGAACTGTTGGGACAATCTCAAAGGCGACGAGCGACACGCTGTGTTCGCCGTGCCCGAGTTCCTGCACAAGATGGTGGCTGCGGGTTTCGTCGGCCGCAAGAATGACCAGGGGTTTTACAAAAAAGATGGCAAAGAGCTGCTCGCCATCGACGTCAATACCCTTGAGTATCGCCCGAAACAGAAGGTGCGCTACGAGTCTCTCGGGGCGGTGCGCTCCCTCGAGGACACTGCCGCAAAAATCAAGACGGTCGCTTGGGCCGAAGATCGTGCCGGGCAGTTGTTCTGGAAGGTCGGCATGGCGACGGGGGAGTATGCAGCCCGCCGTCTTTTTGAGATCGCCGACGACATCGTTCAGATCGACAACGGCATGAAGTGGGGCTTCGGCTGGGAGATGGGACCATTCGAGACATGGGACGCCATCGGTGTGCGTGCATCGGTCGAGCGTTGGAAACAGGAAGGGCAGGATGTCCCGGCGTGGATCGCCGACATGCTCGCCGCTGGCCGCGAGACGTTCTACGCCTACGACGACGGCGTGAAGACCTTCTGGGATGCCAGCGCCAAATGCGCGAGACCCCTCGAGGAGGGAGCGCGTGTAAAGACCTTCGCGCACATCAAGCGCGACCCGACAACAGTCGTCAAAGACCTCTTTGGCGCGACGCTGGTAGACCTCGGCGATGGCGTGCTTGCGTGTGAGTTCCACACCAAGATGAATGCCATCGACGCCGACATCACCGAGTGTCTCAACGCGGGCCTCGACCTCTGCGAAGCCGGGCGCTTCGATGCGCTGGTCTTGGCCAACGATGGACAACAGGCCTTCAGCGCGGGCGCCAACATCTTGATGCTCGGCCTTGCAGCCCAGCAAGGGGAGTTTGGCCAGATTGAGCAGATGGTGAAGGCCTTCCAGGATGTCTGCCTTCGCTTGCGCTACTCGTCGGTGCCGACGGTGGCGGCGCCCTTCCAGCTGACATTGGGCGGCGGTGCCGAGGTCACCATGTGGTGCGACCGCGCCCGCGCACACGCCGAAACATATATGGGTCTCGTCGAGGTGGGTGTGGGCTTGATCCCAGGCGGAGGCGGCAACGTCGAGCTGCTCGCCCGCACGCTGGAACGAGCCGTCGATGACGCCAGTTACCCGACGGAGATGCTGATCCGCCGCGCCCTTGAAACGGTTGCCATGGCGAAGGTCGCCACCAGCGTCGAAGAGGCCAAGGAACTCCTCTATCTGCGCAAAGGCATCGACCACGTCTGCATGAACCGGCGGCAGTTGCTCGAGAGCGCGAAGCAGGAGGCCCTGGGCATGGTCCGCGCCGGCTATCTGCCTCCTCGTCGCCGCAGCTTCAGACTCCCCGGTCGAGGTGCCTACGCCACCTTCGAGATGGCGCTCTCGTCGATGCGGGATGGGCACTTCATCTCTGAACACGACCTGAAGATCGCCTTGAAGGTCGCCCGCGTGATGACGGGCGGCGACACCACTTCA
>JBMTAX010000929.1:0-1524 GCA_049429145.1 Myxococcota bacterium | reverse complement strand
CCCTCCGCCACTGCTGCGCCCTAACGGGTACTCCCTTGCGATTTCGGCAACTCGCGGGCCCTGCTCCCATGGCGAACTCCCCGTGCGTGAAGTTCCCGTCGCAAAACGGGATTTCGTCGCGGTAGGGAGCCTGCTGCGCGTACCCGCGGGGCTCGGTAGAAGCCCTCCAGGTCGTCTGCGGCCAGATTTGGCGTGGAGCTGGCGGTGAACCCCTGGTACCGGGCCGCATCCGTCTGCTACGTCCGACAAGCTCTCAAACCTGCAGCGGCGGAGGCACGCGACCATGGGCTCTAGAAGAAGCAACCGCAGCGTCGGCGTCGATGGGGTACTCTTGGTTGACAAGCCCTCGGGGCTTACCTCCCACGATGTGGTGGGGCGGCTCCGGCGGGCGCTGCGGACAAGGACGGTAGGGCACGCCGGCACGCTAGACCCGATGGCTACGGGGCTGCTCGTCGTGCTTGTGGGCTACTACACCAGGTTGAGCCCGTACCTCACTGGGGCGGACAAGGCCTACGACGCGGAGGTCACGTTCGGGAAAAGCACCACCACCGACGACGCGGAGGGTGAAGTGCTGGAGACTTCTGAGACGGATCGCGTCACGGAGGCGGAGCTCCGCGCGGCCCTCGCCGGGTTTCGCGGACGGTGCGTGCAAGTGCCGCCCGCTTATTCCGCGATTCAAATCGCGGGGGAGCGCATGTACGACAAAGCGCGCCGCGGAGAGTCGGTGGAGATACCGGCCCGCGAGGTGACTTTTCATGAGCTCGAGTGTCTCGGATACGAGCCGCCCCGCGCCAGCCTCGCGGTGCGCTGCTCCAAAGGTACCTACATTCGCTCCTTGGCCCGCGACCTCGGCCAGCGCATGGGCGTGCCGGCGCACTTGTCAGGCCTGCGGCGCACCGGCAGCGGTGCCTTCCGGCTCGCAGACGCTGTTCCTCTCGAAGACCTCCTCGTGGCTGATGTCGCACAGCGCCATCTGCGGCGCGGTCTCCACGCATTGCCCGGTCTGACTGCGGTGGAGGTGGAGGAAGACCTCGCCAAGGAGCTTCTGTTGGGACGGCCGGTGCTTGTGCCCGGGGCGTCTCCCCTCCAGGACGCTCACGAAACGTGCCTCGCGCACATCGCGGGTGACGTCGTCGCTTTGGTCACCCGCCTCGACGATGGCCGCTGGCGCTCCGTGCGCGCGCTGCGCGACACCCGTGAGGCGCAGCCCCACGGGGCCTGACCTTCATCGGCCCACGCGAGGCCGGGATTGCTCTCCGTCCACCCCAGCGATACCGCAGCCCCCTGGTTGGAGGTGTGCATGAGTGAGCCAGTCGTTGTCATCACAGAACATGAGCAGGTGCTGACCATCACCCTGAATCGCCCCGAGGCGCGCAACGCCATGAATCGCGCGTTGCTCGACGAACTGCTCGCCGTTCTGGACGATATCGCGGTGAGACGAGAGGTCCGGGCGGTGATTTTCCACGGGGCAGGGGACAAGGCATTTTCGGCTGGGGCTGACCTCAAAGAGCGTGCAGGCCTCTC
>JBMTAX010000928.1:0-1528 GCA_049429145.1 Myxococcota bacterium | reverse complement strand
CGCCCCCCCCCCCGCTGCCGGTGCGGCATTTCGTCTCGCCCTGGCAGATCTGCATGCGGTCGCGGTGCCAAGCGGGCTCGTCGGAGATGTGTTCTCGATGCCCGGTCCGCGGCACCAGCTCCATGTCTTGGATCACTCCGATGAGGTGTCGCAATGCCTTCGTGGCACCACGAATGCATTGCGAATGTGAGTCCCACTTACCCATGGAGCATGATTCAGCATGGAAGCAAGTCCTTTCGCCATCAAAGACTGCGCGCTGCTGGCCATTGCCACCGGCCGCAGAGCACAGACGCTGCGCGAGCTGCGTGAGCACCTACAGCTCGTGACCAGCTCCAGCATGTACCATCATTTTTGGGGAGCCCGCCTCGAGACTCGCTTCGAGCAGCCAGAATATAACAATGACTTTGCAGCGTGGGCACGTCACGATCTCTACGACCGGCGACTGGCCGAGCGGCTCTCAGCCGTTGATCCCGGCGAGTTCTCCTCGTTTGAGGATCTTCGTCTCGAACTAACTGACATCATCGACGAGCGACTCGACGAGTCTCCCCCACACCTATGGGCACGCCGGCCTTTTGAATTCCTCCGCTCACAGATTGTGGTGTTTGACACTCAACGATCGTGCCGCAGCCCAGAGGAGCTTGCAGAATACATCCCACACCTATCTGCCGGAAGCGTCTTCTACCATTTCATTGATGCTCGAAGGCGAAGAGATGACGGCTGCGACGATTTTCGCGGCTGGCTCCAGCATTTCGATACCTACGGAAAGAATATCGCAAGAGAACTAGCTGCTCTCGATCCCTATTTCTCCACGCTATCGGAACTAAAGAGAGAACTTGGGCGTGTATTTAGGCAGAAAGTAGGAGGTGAACGATGAGCGTTCCACTGCTCGATCAATACGCGCGAATCACCGGCCACGCAGTGATCGATCAACTCAAGCAGCTGGCAAAACCACTGCACGGGGCACGAATCGTCCATGTCAATTCCACAAGAACCGGAGGGGGCGTTGCTGAGATCCTCGACAAATTGGTCCCGTTCATGAGGGAACTCGGCGTCGACACCACCTGGGAGGTCATCGGTGGCGACGACCTCTTCTTCTCGTGCACCAAGGCTTTCCACAATGCTCTCCAGGGCAACCACACAGACGTAAACCAACTCCTTCTTGACTCGTTCGAGCGTACGAATCGCCACAACGCCGAAATGCTTTCCTCCACGCTTCGGGAAGCAGATGTGGTCTTCATTCATGACCCACAGCCATCGCCCTTGCTGGAGATGACCCCAGGGCGCAAAGGAAAGTGGGTCTGGCGATGTCATATCGACGTGAGTCATCCTTACCGTCCGGTGTGGCGCTACCTCCGCGGCTTCATTGCGCCCTATGATGCGAGTATCTTCTCCTTGGCCTCTTTCGCTCGCCCTCTGCCTCACCCCACCTACCTGATCGCCCCAAGCATCGACCCGCTCAGCGATAAGAACCAAGAGCTGAGCGATGACGTCATCCGGGATGTCGCTGCGCAATTCGGGATCGATCGAA
>JBMTAX010000927.1:0-1529 GCA_049429145.1 Myxococcota bacterium | reverse complement strand
TGCGTGGACTGCTTTTGGCTGCACCCGTGCCCCTGCCCCGCTAGAGTAGCGGTCGATGACGACGTCAAAGGTGACTCTGCTCGCGACGCTGCTTGGCGCCTCACTCCTCGGAAGTGGGTGCAGCACCGTATTGAAGCCTACCCGACCGAGCGAACCGGTCACCTCCCTCGGGGGTACGACGAGCTTTCGTTTCGAAGGCGAGCAGGTGGTGTTGCGTGAGCCAGGAATGCCCCTCGCCAACTCCCGTGCGTGGCAACGCGAGGTGCAGAACTACACCGCGACGAGCCTCAATACGCTGCTTTCCGCTGCTGAGCTCGGGCCCGCAGCGAGGACCGTCGTCGTCTTTGATCTGGCGAGCCCGGGCACGCTTCAAGTCGGCATCTGGAAAGAGATGACCATCGAGCTTTTTACGACGCTGCCCGACGGGCGCGTGGTGCGCTCGAAAGCGATGACGGAGCACATCGATGCTCCGCTGGAGCATTTCTTGGTGCAGGGCATGAGGCTTGGCGGCTCGGCGCTCGACGTGGGCGCGGCCATCGCGAGCATCGTCTACATCATCACGCAGAACCCCGTCGCCTGCGGATGCTTCGTCGGCTCCCTGGTGGGTGGCCTCACGCTGAACATTGGTCAGAGCGCCTCGGGGTACTTCGTTGCGGCTGCAGAGGAGCGTCGCTGGTCAGATCTGTTCCAACGCGCACTCCAAACGCACGCGAAGGACATCCAGCGAACACTGCAGGCAAGGATCACCGTGCCCGCGAGCGGGACCACGACGGAGGCGCTCGTGCCTACGGCTCCGGGTACGTCGGCGAGCGAGCCCTTGCCGCCGCCGCCCCCTCTCGTCGATCCCGCAGACCGCGCTCCCGCTCTCGCTGCGCCCTTTTGACCTGCGCAGCAGTGCGCTAGGCAAAGAATGTGTCTGTTTTTCCGCCCTCCCTCGCCGGCGTCCCTGCCACTTCCCGCCCAGAGCTCGATCGCGCGCTGGAGCGTCTCCAGCGGCACAAAGAGCGGTGGCGTGAGGTCAGCCTCGGCGACCGCATTCGTTTGCTACGAGAGGTCGAACGACGGCTCGTTCTGCACGGACGGTCGTGGGCGGCAGCTTGTGCCATCGATGCGGGCTACCGCCCTGAAGAGAATGGTGCCGGGGAAGCCTTCCTCGCGAGCGCCGTCGTCACGTTGCGGGCACTGCGGCAATATCGCGAGGCGCTCGCCTGCGAGGGGCAGCCCAAGCTCAAGACCAAGGTACGCTCGAATGGACAGGTGACCGCGCGGGTATTGCCGGTGTCCGTCGCTGACGCGTTGCTTTTCCCTCGGGTGACCGCCGATGTCTGGCTCGAGCCTGGCGCCGACCCCACAAAAGGGCGCATCTACAGAGAGGGCCACCCTGACCCCGGACGGGTCGCGCTTGTCCTTGGCGCAGGCAACATCCCTTCCATCGCTCCCACCGACGCACTGCACAAGCTTCTCGTCGAGGACCAAGTCGTTTTGCTGAAGATGAACCCCGTCAATGAGTATTGCGGGCCGTTTCTCGA
>JBMTAX010000926.1:0-1536 GCA_049429145.1 Myxococcota bacterium | reverse complement strand
GAGCGGCCCTGCAGGCTTCACTCCCCAAGGGGTTTGGGCTCGCAGGCAATGCGCGACAGCTGGGAACCCGCCCGGGGGGGCTTGACATCTCGACGCTGGCGCGCACGATGCATCTCTACCTCAACAGAACTGGGAGCCACCCGTGGCCAGCATCAACCAGCAGGACCTCCAGACCATCGACAAGCGCATCGCTGACCGACTCATTGCGCGGGGCCGTTTCACCCGCGACGAGCACGACGCGGCGCTGCGAGCCCTCGACGACAGTGAGCAGAAAGCGGAGAACATCGCGGCCCGCATCTACGGCGAGACCCAGGGAACCGACGGGGAGTGAGCCATGGCCGAGCGTGAGGCAGACGGAGAAGGCAAGGGCTTCAAGGTCGTCGACCGGCGCCGTTTCGGCATGGACGGCGAGGAACGTGAGGGCGTCGTCGAGCGGCCCGCCGCTCCCGCGCCGGGGCCAGCGGCAGGGCATGCAGCCGCGACGGCCAAGCCGATGCCGTCGGCTCCATCACCTGCGCCTGCACCTGCACCCGAAGAGGCTGACGAGGCTGACGACGGTGGACTCACGTTCAGCGTCTTTGTCCAGAGCCTCGCCCAGCAGTGCATGCTGCAACTCGGCATGATCCCGATGCCACACTCCGGGCAGCGGGAACTTCAGCTGGAGGGGGCGCGCGATACCATCGAGGTCCTCGACCTCATGCGTGCCAAAACGAAGGGCAACCTCACGCCTCAGGAGGCCTCCCTCCTCGAGGGTGTCCTATACGAACTGCGCATGACCTACGTGCAGATCAACCAGCAGCTCGCTGCCCGTGCTCGCCAGCCGGGCCCCCCAGGTGCCGGCCCGCTTCGCTGAATCCCCTCGTCACCCTACTTTCGCGTGTGCGAGAGGCGCTCCTCCCTGCGAGGGCGCCTCTTTTTCTTCGTCGCGACCGTGCAGATTACTGGCGACGCGATGACGCCTGTCGTCGTCGGCGACGCAGGAGACCAAGAAGCAGCAGGGCGAGGGCAGGCTCCGCCTCCCCGGCGTCCTGCAGCCCGTGGCACCCGAAGGCCGAGGCCATGGCGTCCTCGTCATCGCTCATCTGGTCTTCGCCGCCGTCTTCGTCCGGCCTCGCCGTATCAGGCGCGCAGACGCCAGCCGCGCACACCTCTCCTGCGCCACAGGGGACGTCGTCTCGACAGGCCACTGTGCACTGCCAGCCCTCGGCGCAGAGGGCGCCGTCGTCGTCCCGCGCGGCAGAGCCACAGACCTGGACCTCGCCGCGGCCGCTATCCCACAACACACACTCGCTGTTGCCGGGGCACTGCGCCGACGAAGTGCAGTACTTCGTGCAAATGCCACTATCGGAGTTGCGCCCAAGGCCCGCGCAGTAGCCGCCCACACCGCAGGCTGCGTGGCTGGTGCAGACCTCGCACACGGAACAGCCCTCGCGGTCGTCGAGCTCGCAGCGGCCGTCAACGCAATAATCCCCCTCAGGGCAGTCCAGGTCTTCTGTGCACTCGTCGCCGAAGGCGACTTCCGCAAGGCGCTGCCCG
>JBMTAX010000925.1:0-1537 GCA_049429145.1 Myxococcota bacterium | reverse complement strand
CGCCGTAAACCTCCCTTGCGGGCGCCCGTCCTCGGCAGAGCCCTCCCGCTTGAACGAGAAGAGTTCATGGGACGTGACGACGACGACCTCAGCGCCAGCTATCTCCGCGATCTGTGTGACGCGTGAGCTGCCGTCGGGGAAACGAGTCAGCATGACGACGATGTCGATGCTGCTCGCGACCTGCTCCCGCAACACACGGGAGGGGAGGTCACGCCCTGCCATCAACATCATCGTCTCGAGTCGAGCGAGCCCATCGCGTACGCTGGAACCGTAGGTCGAGAGGAGAGTTCCATCCTGCCCCCCAGCCATGGCGACAAGCAGCTCGAGCGCCTCACCGCCACTCACATCTTGGCAAATCAGCCGTCCTGGACGCATGCGCAGGGCATTCGCCACCAGGTCGCGCATCGAGGCGTGATTCGCTCGCCCCTGATGGGGCCTCGGCTCCAAGCTGACGACGTGGGGATGGGGCAAGTTGAGCCGGGCCACAGGCTCGATGGTGACGATGCGCTCGTCACCAGGAAGCGTCATGGCCATGGCATGGAGCAGAGTGCCCACCCCTGCTCCGCTCGAACCGCACACCAGAACGTTCCGGCGTGTTTGCACACAAACGGACAGGAACTCTGCCATCGCGGACGACATGACGGACTCTTGGACGAGTTCCTCGAGGGAAGCGCTCTTCTGGGTGGAGCGCGCGATCGTCAGCACCGGACCACGCACGGAGACGGCGTGATGCACTGCGTTTACCCGCGTCCCATCTTGCAGGCGAGTCTCTGCGATGGGGTGCTCGGCGTCGAACTCCACCCCGGAGGGTGCGAGCAAACGCCGGGCGACAAGGGCGACGGCCTCCTCGCTGGAGAAAAAGTGAGGCACAACCTGCAGCTCACCCCGCCGTAAAGCGAGTACCTGGTAGGGACCGTTGACGTACACCTCGCCGATGTCGGGGTCGTCGAGGAGCGCTTCGAGGGGGCCGAAGGCGGTGAGCTCCGCCGCAATCTCCTCTGCCCAGGTCGAGGTGTCGGTACCGGTCAGCTTTTTTGCGACCGCCTGCAGCGTCCGTTCCGTCGTCGTTGTGGCCTTTTGTACCGTCGCCTCGTCCTCCGCCGGGAGGCCTTGAGGAGCCAGGGCCTTCAACACCGAGGAGAAAACAGCCGCTCGGGCTTGCAAAGCGGCGGCGGCGGGGAGTGCGGGTTGTAGTCGGGGAGCGGCTTTGGGCGAGGGCCGCGCCTTTTGTTTGGGCTCGGGAACGCGCGCCTTTGCTGGCGCCGCCTCGCGAGGGGGAGTCTTGGCGGGCGCGGGATCCGGCTTCGCTGGAGGCAGCTCGGGGAAATCCAGCAGGTCGTCCTCCTCGTCGTCGTCGAGGTCCTCGTCGATGGCTGGGGACGGGGGTGCGGCTCTCACCGCGGGCCGCGGCGCGGGCTTCGGCTGAGGCTTCGGTGGCTCCTCTGGGAAAAGGTCGTCCTCGTCATCGTCTTCGAGTTCGTCGTCGAGGAGCCCGAGGCCCGTCGCGGGAGACCGCTCTTCGCGTCGTTCCTCGAGC
>JBMTAX010000924.1:0-1539 GCA_049429145.1 Myxococcota bacterium | reverse complement strand
GTGCTCCGTGCCCTCCCGGAGGGACAGCGCGCGCTCGACAAGCGCGATCGGGCTCATGTGGTGCGCTACCTCGAGACCTGGGCAGGTGTGCTCGAGACGGAGCTGCCGCAGCGATGAAGCGACGTCACCCGTAAGCCGAGTCACCTGCAACCGCCTGGCGAAGGTCCAGGGGCGAACGTCGCGGTTGACGCAAATTTTACGACGTCACCGCGCAAATCTTCGACGCTGTCGGGATCTGCCCCTCTCCGATACGACCTCTTCACGGGAGGTCGAATATGTCGAACAGGACGCCGTCGTCGGAGATCAGGCTCCTCACCCGAAAAGTCCCCCAAGGGAGAGGGGTCTCGCAGCGCGTGGTCTTCGAACGAACGACCTTGGTGCTCAGCCTGTACGGCAGGCCTTCCCGTCGCGCGCTCTCTTGGCGCGTCCTTGAGCAGCTGCTCGCACCCGCGACCTATCGCCTCTGTGATCGGCTCTCGAACGCCCTCGCTTCTCGCTTCCCCGATGAAGGCTGAACGTCGGCGGGAGGGTGCACGCGGCCTTGTCAGCCGCAGGCCCATCTCTCTCAGGCCAATCGATGCGCCGCGAGGCTTGTGCAGGCGTGCAACGCCTGCTCGTAAGCAGGCGCGGCGGCGGCAAAGCTGACATCGAGCCCACAGAGTCGACGCTGGACGTTCCGCAGAGCGCCTCTCGTGAGCAAGGGCTCGACGCTGGCGACGGCCTGCACCAGCGCTTCGCTCGTGAGCGGGGAGAACAGCACCCCCGTGCTGCGGTTTTCGTCGGGTGCCCCGGTGACATCACGCGCGTCGACGATGGTGTCGCGTAGGCCACCGGTGGCGTGTGCCACGGGAAGAGCGCCGTATCGCTGCGCGATGAGCTGCACGAGACCACAGGGCTCGAAACGAGACGGCACCAACATCACATCAACGCCGGCATAGATCCTCCGCGAGAGCGTCTCATCGAATGCGACCCTGACAGCGACCTGTCGAGGGTGTCGACGAGCTGCGTCGGTGAGCCTGCGAGCGATGTCGACGTCACCGTCGCCGAGCAGCGCCACGCGGTGACCACGCTGCACGAGTGCGTCGAGGCTATCTGCAAGTACGTCCCACCCTTTTTGCCGTGAGAAACGGCCCACAGCGCCGAGGAGAAGCCCCCCTGGCTCCGGGTCGAGGGCAAGCTCGCGCAGCAAAGCGTCGCGACACTGCACCTTCCCAGCGAAGTCGTGGGCACCGAAGGTAGCCGCGAGGGCAATATCACCGGCCGGGTCGTAGCGTGCGGTGTCGATGCCATTGGCGATCCCGACGAGACGGGAGGCGCGTTGGCTGTAGACACCCTCGAGGCCAAGGCCACTGTATGGCTCCTGAAGTTCGGCAGCGTAGGTAGGCGACACCGCGATGATGCGATCCGCCCAAGTGAGCCCGCCCTTGAGCAAGGCGAGATCGCCCCACGCCTCGAGCCCGTCGGCATGAAAGAGCTCTTGCGGCAGCCCCGTGTAACGCATCAACGAGGGGTCACAGCGCCCTGGGAAAGCGTTGTTGG
>JBMTAX010000923.1:0-1542 GCA_049429145.1 Myxococcota bacterium | reverse complement strand
GGGCATCGCCCTCTTGTAGGGACGATCGGAAGCCGTGAGCGCGTCGTAGATGTCGGCGATGGTCATCATGCGCGTCTGGATGGGGATGTGCTCCGCGGCCTCCGCCCCCGGGTACCCGCGTCCATTCAGCTTCTCGTGGTGCTTGTAGGCGAACTCTGGAACACGCTGAAGATCGCGCGTCCAGGGGATCTGCTTGAGAAAGCGGTAGGTGTGCGTGACGTGACTCTCGATCTCGAGACGCTCACTCTCATTGAGAGACCCTCGAGGGATCGAGAGGTTCAAGACCTCGCCCTCCGTCAGCAAGGGCCGCGCCACGCCGTCGCTCCCGGGGTAACGGTGACGCGCGATCTGATGCAGGCGCTCGAAGCCGCCTTCCTCGAGGACGGTAGGCCGGTTGCATTGCTGGATGAAGGCGAAGAACTCCTCGAGTTCGAGCAGGACATGACGTTCCTGCTCCTCGAGCCTGCTGCATTGCGCGCAGGCATCGCCGTGCAGCCCGCTGGGCTCAAGCAGCCGCACCCTCTCTCGCAGAAAGTGGTTCTGCGCTGTGGCCCGGGCGAGTTCAAAGCGCTGCTCCACGACGGTGAACTCGAACGGATAGAGTTTGTTGGCCTTGACGAGGACATTCTCGCGGACTCCCCCCTTACCGAAGTCGTGAAGCAGCGCGGCGTAGCGTATTTCCCGAAGCTCGTCGTCGTCGAAGTGCACCCCGCGGTGAGTGGGAGGCGGCTGACGATTGACCGCGTCTGCCATTCCCACGGTGAGCAGCGCGACACGCTCACTATGCCCTGACGTCGTCGGGTCACGCGCCTCGATGGCATATACGCTCGCGCGGATGAATCCTTCGAAGAGCCGCTCGATATCGCTGTGCAGCAGCGCGTTCTCCACGGCCACAGCAGCCTGGCCACCGAGGGCGAGCAGCAGCTCTTCGTCTTCGCTGGTAAAGTCCGCTGACTCGCTCTTGTTGAGTGCCTGTAACACTCCGCTGACGAGGCCGTCAGCTCTCAACATCGGCACCGTGAGCATGTTGCGGGTTCGATAGCCGCTGGTTCGGTCGAATTCAGGATTGAATCGCGCGTCAGCATATGCATCGTTGATGACGATGGGAGCGCCCGTAGCAGCACATTGCCCCGCAATGCCCTTGCCGATGGGGAAGCGAATCTCCTCGCGTGAGCCCTGCGCGATCTTGCTCCAGAGTTCATGGGTAGAGTGGTCGACGATAAAGAGCGAGCATCGGTCACAGGCGATGATGTCTTTGGCTTCATTGAGGATTCGCTCGAGGAGGCGGTCGATGTTCCGCTCACTCCCGAGGTGCTTCGCGGCATCTAGGATGCCCTGGAGCTTCTCGTTGCGCTCCCGCAGGCGCACCAACTCTGTCTCAGGGCTTTCCCGCTGCACGCTGTCCATGATCGCTCCCCGCCGTCGTCCGCGATGGGTCCATGAGCGCGTACGACCATCTCAAGAGCATAGCCTCAGCCAGGCGAAGACCTCAACGTGACGACGGGGCAAGCAGGGGCCCAAAGACCCTCAGGAGGGTCGGGG
>JBMTAX010000922.1:0-1549 GCA_049429145.1 Myxococcota bacterium | reverse complement strand
CGCACCTCGACGAAGGCGCCGAAGCTCTCGAGCTTCTGCACGGTTCCCTGGAGCAGAGCGTCGGGGGTGAGGGCGCTCCGGTGTTGCGTCCAGGGGTCGCTGCCCGACGTGCGCAGCGACAGACCGATCCGCTTTTCGCCTTTGCGCTTCGGGTCGTCTTCGATGCGACGTACCTCGACTTCGACCTTGTCTCCCACGCTGACCACATCGCTGGCCGATTTCACCTGGCCCCACGAGAGCTCTCCCATGGGGACGAGGCCGTCTAAGCCGCCGAGGTCGATGAAGGCCCCGAAATCGACGATGCGGGTCACTGTACCGGTGCGGGTCTGTCCCACGGCGAGGTCAGACAGCAGGCGCTCGGCCTCTTTTTTTCGTTCGGTCTCAAGCACCGCGCGACGGCTGAGCACCACATTGCGACCGCCTTCGCTGAGCTCGGTGATGAGGAACGTGAGCGTTTGCCCGACGAGTGCGTTCGGATCTTCCACGTGTACGATGTCGATGGCCCCCATACGACAGAAGCCGCGGGCGCCGCCGACGTCAACGTCGAGGCCGCCCTTGTTGACGCCGGTGACCTTGCCTTCCACCGGCATCTTCGCGCGAAACGCCTGTTCGAGCCCGATGAGGTCGACCCCGCGCCCCATGCGGCGGCTGAGGACGATGGTGGCACCTACGGAAACCACGAAAAGCTCGACTTCATCGCCTTCCGCGACGGTGACATTTCCTTCGTCGTCGACGAGTTCGCCGCGTGACATCACGCCGTCTTGACCCGGGCCGAGGTCGAAGAACACGTCTTCTTTCCCGATACGGATGACGCGCGTGGTGACTCGATCCCCGACCCGCAGGTCGAGGGGCTTCAGACCACCGTGCTGCTCCAGCATGGCGGCGAAGTCGAGTTTCTCTTCGACGGGAGCGGGGGCTTTGCGAGCAAGGTTCCCCGCGTTCCCCACAGCGGCGGACACGCTCGGAGCCTTGTGCTCGTCGAGCGCCACCTCTTCGCCGGCCGTCATAGAGGGATCAGTGTCGACGACAGGCTCGCTGCCAGAGGGTTCGCTGCGGCGCAGGCGGGTGTTCTTCGAGGTCACGCGAGGCTCCACGTGAGACGCGCAAGGCGCTCACCTCCCGTCGCCCAGAAGATCTCGGCGACACCCCGCGCTTTTCACGCCCGCGCTTCCCCGTAAAGCGGGCCCCGACACCAACGGCTCGTCGCTACGGCGCGACAAACAGACAGCGGGTGATCGGGATGGCCACGTCAGCCATGGCGTAGACATAGTAGGTGCGCCCCGAGACCAGTGCGTCTGGAGCGACGCCTGCCGCCGGGAACCGCTGTGTCGCGCTTGCCGGCAATGCCCCGAACTTGAGCGGGCTCTCCATGGGGTCTGCAGAGGGGGGCACATCCACCCGCCACACTGTGCCGTCGGGGAGATCAAGGTTCGGCGGCGGACCAGGGTTGGCCGCGCCCTCTTCGAGCACATAGACATAGCGCGCCCCACCCCCTGTCCACACAAGGTCCCCCTCTGCGGTGACCCCTTCGCCTCGCGTGCACGCCGAC
>JBMTAX010000921.1:0-1552 GCA_049429145.1 Myxococcota bacterium | reverse complement strand
TCCCCAGCGGAGCCGCCCTACCAGATTGAATTGTCGTGGACCGAAGCTGACGGAAAGATCGTTCGGCTGTACTCCCTGCCATTCGAAGCGCGGCGACCGGTAGTCCGCCTCGTCGTAGACGATCATGATGATCAGATCGGGCTCCTCGGGGAAGGTTTCTTTCCGGCATTTTTGGTGAGCGTCGAGGCCACCGTCTGGCACAATGGGCAGCAAGTCGGGCAGCAGGTGCTCTCCATCTTGGAGGTGAGCGATTCACTGCTGCGAGTGGCGGACACGAATGAGGGCTTGGGCGTCCCCGGCAATGAGGTGAAATTTCGTTTCTACTATTCGAACCTACAGCAGCCGATAACGCCGCTAATGCCTGAGTTGCGAAAGGACCCGCTGACCGGTGTGATGGGTCCACCCGTGCTGACAAATGCGCCGCTACGCACCTCTGCAGACCCGCTGCTACAACTGACCGCCTCTGTCTGCTTCCCAACTCCATTCCCGGCAGCGTGGGGCTCCCCAGACGGGATCTCGGTATACGAGGCCAACGGGCCGCAGGAAATCGTCGTCGCCACGGGCGTCTGGTCGCTTCCCAATGAGAATGGCCTCGTAGGGGAGGGAAATCTACCGGACGGCGGCATAGCTGTAGATGGGGGCATAGCTGTAGATGGGGGCATGTACGCGTTGCCCGATGGGGGCGTCAACGAGTCTCCGAATGGGGCGGTGGTCGGAGGAAACTGTCCGAATGGTGGCCAAAATCAGTGCGCGTCCTGCCCGTCGGTGCCGCTAGAGCTGGAGGTGAGCGCGGGGCAATCGCTCACCTCAGACACGAAGTACCGCATCTACCTGCGCAGCACGGCCTCAGAGCGTCTGGCGCAGCTGGAAGGAGTGATCATTCAGGAAAAGCGGATCTTCCCCCCCTCCTCTGGGACCTACGTGGCCCGCACCCGTCTCGGCGTGCAGGGCTATTTCGAAGCAGGCGACCGCGTCGTGGCAGTGAATGGAAGCCAGTTTGAGGTGCTCGATAGCCTCGCGGATTCATCGGGAAAAATGACGTTGTGGGCCCCTGCATTCACAGGTGAATCCGCGCTGTGTGTCGTCCCTCCAGACCAGCTCGCCTCCCTGACTGCTGACGCTTGTACCAACCGCGTGGCGGTCCCGCTGACTGTGGTAGCTCATCCGTGCGAGGGTGCTGTGGGGGAGAATAGTTCCACCGAGGCGGCTCCTGTGGGTACTCGGCTCGGCGGGCAGTTCACCGTTCCGCTCACACGGCAATACACCCACTCTTGCCCCACATTTGAAGGCGGCTTGGTAGGTTATGAGGGGCGTCTCTATTTCGAGCCCCCTCACCATCTGTGGAACCAGTCGTCGCAGTTTCAGTGGGGCCTTCGCTTGGTAGGTGCAAGTGCCGAGGAGAGCATCTACGGCACGGTTGAGCCAGATAACACATCAACCTCTCCCGAGAGCTGCGTCGGAACTCTCCAGGATGGGTGTGAAATGGTCCCCAACACGTTGTTTTGGGGTGACCCTGTATACGCACCAGGGCGCCAGCAGATTCGCCTGTGGA
>JBMTAX010000920.1:0-1554 GCA_049429145.1 Myxococcota bacterium | reverse complement strand
GCAGCAAGACGCGCTGCTGCCTCACGTCGAGCGCGGCGTGGTCACCTTGCTCGGCGCCACCACCGAGAACCCCTCCTTCGAGGTGAATGGTGCGCTGCTCTCCCGTTGCCGCGTCGTCGTCGTCAAGCCCCTCGACGAGAGCGCGCTGCATACGCTGCTCGAGCGAGCCCTGACAGACCGGGAACGCGGCCTTGGGGCCAGAGGGCTAGCCGTCGATGACGAAGCGCGCGCTGCCCTCGTGACCCTCGCCGGCGGTGATGGCCGACGCCTGCTGACCACGCTGGAGATTTGCGCTGATCTTCTCGGTGGCAGCCCGACGAAACACATCGACATCGAACACGTGCAGCAGGCCGCTGGACGACGGGCGCCCACATCAGACAAAAAAGGCGATAAGCACTACGGCGTCATCAGCGCGTTCATCAAGAGTTTGCGGGGCAGCGACCCCGACGCGGCATGCTACTACCTCGTGCGCATGCTCGAGGCAGGAGAAGACCCGTACTTTCTGTTGCGGCGCATGGTCATCTTCGCGAGTGAAGACGTCGGCAACGCCGACCCGCGTGCCCTGCAGGTAGCCACTGCAGCCCTACATGCATTCGAACTCGTCGGGCTGCCAGAGGGTGTGCTGCCCCTGACGCAAGCGGCGACTTTTCTCGCCACCTGCCCCAAATCGAACGCCGTCTACGCCGCCTATAACGCCGCGCGCGCCGACGTGGCTCGGTGGCCCGATGAGCCTGTCCCTCCACACCTCGTCAACGCCGTCACCGCGCTGCAGAAACAGCAGGGCACTGGCGACGGATATCTCTATCCGCACGACTTCGATGAGAGCTTCGTCGCGCAACAATACGCTCCCGACCGGCTCGTGGGGCGCGTGTACTACGCGCCGAAAGGCGCAGGCCTCGAGAAGACGATTCTCGAGAGAATGCAACGCTGGCGGCACCTGAGAGGAGACGCTGTCGATGAGAACGGACGGCGAACGTGAAACATAGGGCGCACGCGAAGCATCATTTACCAGTAGGCGCATCGTTCCCACCGTACAGCGCAGTCCTCACAGGGTGGTTGTTCCTGTCTCTGGCACTCGCAAGTTGTGCTGCCCACGACAGGCCGTCCTCACCAACGCCGCGAACGCGTTTGTTTTACGGCCCTACCTTCGTCACCAACGACCCGCAGCTACCGCACGCAGAAGGCCTCCTCGTGGACAACGAGGGCGTGATCCTCGCGGTGTACCCGCACCTCCCGGACCTGGCAGCGTTTGACGCCATTAGGCTGCCCGGGGACCTCGCCCTGCCTGGGCTTCACGATGCCCATGCTCACCTGATTCCGATGGGGCAGCGCGACGACCAGCTTGATCTCAGCGATTGCCGTTCTGCAGACGAAATGGCTGCGCGCTTGCGCGCCTTCGCCGGTGAGCGGCCAGAGGCGGCGCTGCTGCGCGGGCGTGGCTGGGACCAGACGCTGTTCCCCCACGGGGACTTCCCGACGCTCGACGTCTTCGCAGGGCTTGAGTCCCGCGCGGTGATGCTGACCCGCGTTGACGGACACGCAGCCCTCGTCAGC